>NZ_JBSWXU010000121.1:0-15749 GCF_056160785.1 Mycobacterium sp. ABE4_509
GCATGGGCGCCGCGCTGGCCTGGCCGTCGATTCCGGGGACCATCGCGGGATTCGCCGCGGCGGGGCTGGGGGTGGCCACCGTGGTGCCCGCGGCGATGCGGGCTGCCGACGAACTGCCCGGTTTGCGACCCGGCAGCGGGTTGACCGTGTTGACCTGGCTGATGCGCGTCGGATCGCTGGGGGCGCCGTTGATCGTCGGCGTGGTGGCCGATGCGACCAGCCTGCGGGTGGGTTTGCTCAGCGTGCCGGTCGCGGGCATCGCGCTGATCGCGCTGGCCCAAGTGCTCGGCGCGCGCCGACGGTGAGCCGCGCCCGACCGGAATCGAACCCGCGCCAGCATGCTGAACAGGCACAATGGGGAACCCGAAGAGGCACTGGTACAGTGGCGTACCGGCTTTGGGATCAAAGGAGCTCGACATGACCGCGGACACGACAACGCGCCGTCCCGCAGGCGGCCGCCCGGTCGTCGACACGACGTACGGTCCGGTCCGCGGAGTCGACGACGGCACCGTCACGGCCTGGAAGTCGGTCCGGTACGCCGCGGCCCCGGTGGGCGAACTGCGCTGGCGGGCGCCCCAGGCCCCGCTGGCCTGGTCCGAACCCGTCGACGCGGGACGGGTCGGGCCGGTCTGTCCCCAGCCGACCGATCCCCGGATCCCGATCGACCTCGGCGCTCCGCAGGGCGACGACTTCCTGACCCTGAACGTGTGGGCCCCCTCGGGCGCCCAGCCCGGCGCCGGCAAACCCGTCATGGTGTGGGTGCACGGCGGGGCCTACATCCTCGGGTCGGCGAGTCAGCCGCTGTACCACGGTGCCGCGCTGGCCGCCGGTGGCGACGTGATCGTGGTGACCGTCAACTACCGGCTGGGCGCGTTGGGCTTCCTGGAACTGCCCACGCTGGGCGCCGACAGCGAACGCTTCGCCACCAACGTGGGGCTGCGCGACGTGATCGCCGCGCTCGAGTGGGTGCGCGACAACATCGCCGCATTCGGCGGCGATCCGGCCCGGGTCACCCTGTTCGGCGAATCCGCCGGCGGCGGGGTCGTGACCACGCTGCTGGGCAGTCCCGCCGCGGCCGGGCTGTTCAGCGCGGCGATCGCCCAGAGCTCCCCGGCGACCTCGTCCTACGACACCGACCGGGCCGGCCGCATCGCGCGGCGCTTCCTGGAGGTGCTCGGCCTGGGCCCGCAGGATCTCGACCGCCTGCCCGGGCTGCCGACCGCGTCGATCGTCGCGGCCTCGCGCACCGTCTTCGACGAGGTGCCGGTCAACACACCCGGTCTGCTGGCCTTCGCCCCGATCGTCGACGGCGACGTCGTTCCCGACTACCCGGTGGCCACCGCCAGGCGGGGGATGACGCACCCGGTCCCGCTGATCATCGGCACCAACAAGAACGAGGCCGCGCTGTTCCGGTACATGAAGTCCCCGCTGATGCCGGTCACCCCGGAACGGGTCAGGGCGATGTTCGCCCAGATCGCCTCCGAACAGCCCGGCGTGCGCCTGCCCAGCCCGGCCGAGCTGGAGAGCACCTACCGCGGCCGCGGCAAGGTCAAGGGTATGGGCGTCAGCAGCGACCTCGGCTTCCGCATGCCCTCGATCTGGTTCGCCGAAGGACACCGCAGCGTAGCCCCGGTTTACCTGTACCGGTTCGACTTCGCCACACCGTTGCTGCGCCTGGTCCGCCTGCATGCCGCGCACGCCACCGAACTGCCCTATGTGTGGGGCAACCTGGTTGCCGGGCCCAAGGATCCGACGTTCGCGCTGGGTGGATTGAAAGCCGGCCGGTCGGTCTCCGAGCGGGTGCGGGCCCGCTGGACGAACTTCGCGACGCACGGTCGCCCGGTCGGCCTCGACGGGCAGCCGGAGTGGCGGGCGTACGAACCCCGGCACCGGGCCACCCTGGTGATCGACAAGCAGGAGTCGGTGGTCGACGACCTCGACGCCGAGGTGCGCCGGGCCTGGGGCGACGACGTGCTGAGCTTCCGGTAGGAATCGCAGGTACCGCTCGTGGAGTTCCTGGACGTCCTGCCACCGCCGATGCGCGATCCGGTGTTGTTCGCCATCCCGTTCTTCCTGCTGCTGCTCGTCATCGAGTGGAGCGCCGCGCGCAAACTCGAGCAGCTGACCGAGGATGACCGCCCGGGTTCAGGGGCCTACCTGACCCGTGACTCGTGGGCCAGCATCTCGATGGGCCTGGTCTCGGTTTTCACCATGGGAGCCTGGAAGTTCCTGGCGCTGTTGGGATATGCGGCGATCTACGCCTATCTGGCACCGTGGCAGCTGTCGGCGGGCCAGTGGTACACCTGGGTGATCGCCCTGGTCGGCGTCGATCTGCTGTTCTACCTCTACCACCGCACCGCCCACCGGGTCCGGTTGATCTGGGCGACCCATCAGGCCCACCACTCCAGCCAGTACTTCAACTTCGCCACCGCGCTGCGGCAGAAGTGGAACAACAGCGGCGAGATCCTGATGTGGGTCCCGTTGCCGCTGTTGGGTGTTCCGCCGTGGATGGTGTTCTTCTGCTTCTCGATCAGCCTGATCTACCAATTCTGGATCCACACCGAACGGATCGGCACGTTGTGGGCTCCGGTCGAGTTCGTGTTCAACACGCCGTCGCACCACCGCGTGCACCACGGCATGGATCCCGAGTATCTAGACAAGAACTACGGCGGCATCCTGATCATCTGGGACCGGATGTTCGGCACGTTCCAGCCCGAGCTGTTCCGTCCGCACTACGGGCTCACCAAACCGGTGCGGACGTTCAACATCTGGAAGCTGCAGACCCGCGAATACGTCGCGATGGCCCGTGACGTCCGTGCGGCCACCCGGCTGCGGGACCGCCTGGGCTACATCTTCGGTCCGCCCGGCTGGCAACCGGCCGACGCATCAGGGGCGTACGCGCGTGCCAGGCCGTAGTGTGCGCGCGGTGAAGACGGTTTTCGACGGTGACGTCGATCCCGCCTTGGTCGACCGTGCGCTGGCCGGCAGCCACGCCGGCTCGGTGTGGCTGGACATACCGCGCCCGGACCACCCTCCGGCCGTGCGCCCGCTGACCTGCGACCTGCTGGTGGTCGGCGGGGGATACACCGGACTGTGGAGCGCGTTGCACGCCGCCCGGCGTCACCCGGACCGCCGCATCGTGCTCATCGACGCCGACCGGATCGGCTGGGCCGCCTCCGGGCGCAACGGCGGCTTCGTCGAGGCCAGCCTCACCCACGGGGAGGCGAACGGCCGGTCGCGCTGGCCCGACGAGTTCGACACCCTCACCGAGATGGGGATGGCGAACCTCGACGGGATGGAAGCCGAGATCGCCGAGCTCGATCTGCAGGTCGACTGGCAGCGCACCGGCATGCTCACCGTCGCCACCGAGCCTCATCAGGTCGGCTGGCTCGAGGAGGAAGCCGGCCACGGTGATCAGCAAGGTCACCAGCAGTTCCTCGACCGAGCCCAGGTACGCGCGCAGGTCGACTCACCGACCTACCTGGCAGGCCTGTTCAGCCCCGACACCTGTGCGATCGTCGACCCGGCCAAGCTCGCGCTGGAGTTGGCCCGCGCCTGCGGCGACGCCGGGGTCGAGATCTACGAGCACACCACCGCGCGCCGCATCGTCTCGGGCGGCGCGGCCCTGCGCGTGCTCACCGACGGTCCGGCGATCACCTGCAGACAGGCCGTGCTGGCCACCAACGTGTTCCCCAGCCTGTTGCGGCGCAACCGGCTCTACACCGTGCCGGTCTACGACTACGTGCTGGCCACCGAGCCGTTGACCGACGACCAGCTGCAGCGCATCGGCTGGCAGCACCGGCAGGGTGTCGGTGATTCGGCCAATCAGTTCCACTACTACCGGCTGAGCGCGGACAACCGGATCGTGTGGGGCGGCTACGACGCGGTCTATCACTTCGGCCGCCGAGTCGACTCGGCCTATGAGGACCGCCCGCAGACCTACCGCCGGCTGGCTGCCCACTTCTTCCTCACCTTCCCGCAGCTCGACGACGTTCGGTTCAGCCACCGCTGGGCGGGGGCGATCGACACCAATACCCGGTTCTGCGCGCACTGGGGACTCGCCCGCGACGGCCGGGTGGCCTATGTCAACGGGTTCACCGGCCTCGGTGTCGGTGCCACCCGGTTCGCCGCCGACGTCTGCCTGGATCTCCTGGAGGGCGCCGCCACCCCGCGGACCCGGCTGGAGATGGTGCGCAAGAAGCCGCTTCCCTTCCCGCCCGAGCCGCTGGCCAGTGCCGGGATCCAGGCCACGCGCTGGTCGCTGGACCGGGCCGACCACACCCAGGGGCGCCGCAACCTGCTGCTTCGCGCCCTGGACGCCGCCCGGCTGGGCTTCGACTCCTGAGGTTTCCCACCGGGAAGTGACGTCTGCGGTGCGTCATATGTAACGCCGCTTTATCTGCCCGCGATGTGGCAGTTATACCGTCGGCATCATTAGAGTCTCAATTGGGTATCAACCCCGGTACCACTCGTTGCGGCGGTAGACGACACCTCACTTCACGGGGAGAGCGGAGGCGGGCCATGCCTGTTGAGTCGTCCACGCGGTCGCCGCGGCGATTGCTGTCGATGCTGTTGGCCGTCCTCGCGCCGGCGGTCGCGCTGACGCTGGCCGGGCCGACGGCGCAGGCGCAGCCGGGCGTCCTCGTCCACCCCGGCATGGAGATCCACCAGGACCGGGTCCGCTGCACTCTCGGCTATGTGGACCCGGTGACTCGCATCGCCTTCACCGCCGGGCACTGCCGCGCCTCGGGGACGGTCGCGGACAGGAACGGCAACGTCATCGGGATGCAGGGCTCGTTCCGGGACAACACCCCCAACGGGATGACGATCGACGGTAACCACCAGATCACCGACTGGGAGGTGATCCACCTGGCCGGTCACGTCGCGGTCAACAACGTGCTGCCCAACGGGCAGGTGCTGGTCACCGATCCCGGCGTGCTGCCGGTGGCCGGGATGCCCGTCTGCCACTTCGGGACGGTCACCGGCGAGAGCTGCGGCAACATCGAGACGGTCAACAACGGCTGGTTCACGATGGCCAACGGCGTGGTGAGCCAGAAGGGCGATTCCGGCGGGCCGGTGTACACCCCGACCCCCGACGGGCGCTCCGTGCTCATCGGGATGTTCAACAGCACCTGGGGCTCGCTGCCGGCCGCGGTGTCCTGGCAGGTGGCCAGTCAGCAGGCCCGCGACGACACCGTCTCGGCGGCCGCACTGACAGCCGCCGAGCCCATGCCCTAGTCCAGCACCTCGAACACCGGGATCGACGCCGCGACCGTACGCACCTGATCAGGCGCCGAGTCCGGGGTGAGCCCTCCGACGTGGCTCTTGACCTGCCAGTGCCACCGATCCAGGTAGCTCCTGATCAGCGCGGGCTTGGCGGCGTCGGCCACCTCGACCACCCGATGGTTGCGCGACGTGCGCTTCGGGCCCAACTCCACCTCGCCGGCGGAGCGCAGGTTGCGCGCCCACTGGGTGTTCCCGCGGGGTGAGACCAGGTAGTCCCGGCCGTCGACGGTCAGCAGATTGACCACCACCGCCCGCAACTGCCCGGACTTGCGGCCCCGCACCCGCACGACGGTGCTGCCCTGGACGCTCACCCCGAGTTCGGCCAGCCGGCGGATCGCGGTGTTGAACGCTCGGGCGCCCACCCCCGGGGCCTCGTAGCGCTGTGACATGGAAGTTCTCCTCTCGCGGGAAAATCAAGAGCACTGCTCTCGCAATAACCCTGGCACGGGACGGGGCAAGAATCAAGAGCGTCGCTCTCGTTTGTGTCAGACTGTCCCGATGGGCAAGCGTCAGGAGTCCCGGGACCGAATCGAACGCAGCATCGTCGAAATCGGCCGCCGCCACCTGGTCACCGAGGGCGCGGCCGGGCTGTCGCTGCGCGCGATCGCCCGGGACCTCGGCATGGTCTCGTCGGCGGTCTACCGCTACGTCGCCAACCGTGACGACCTGCTGACCCTGCTGCTCGTGGACGGATACACCGATCTGGCCGACAGCGTGGAACGGGCCCGCCCCCGGGAAGGGCCGTGGCGCACCCAACTGACCTCGATGGCACACGCCGCCCGGGGTTGGGCGCTGGCCCAGCCGGCCAGCTGGGCGCTGCTCTACGGCAGCCCCGTCCCGGGCTATCACGCCCCGCCGGAACGGACCGTCACGCCGGGAACCCGGGTGACCGCGATGCTGCTCACCGCCGTCTCGGCGGGCGTCGCCGCCGGCGACATCCCCGACGAAGAGTCGAAAGTGGTTGCACCGCCGGCATTGTCACCGGACCTCGAGGCCCTGCGCGCCGAATTCGACATCGCCGCCGGGAACCCCGCGGTGGTCAAATGCCTGGTGCTGTGGGCCGCCCTCGTCGGCGCCATCAGCCTGGAGGTGTTCGGGCAGTACGGCGCCGACACGTTCGCCGACTCCGCGGCAGTGTTCGACGCCCAACTGGCCGCGCTGACCGACATCCTGCTGCGAAATTAGAACACGTTCTAGCCACCGTGGGTCACCGGCGATATTCTCGAACCGATGCTTGACCAGACACCTGTCCAGATCGCCTGGGTGACGCGCGACCTGGGCGCCACCGAGGCGATGCTGACCGCCCTGCTGGGCGCCGCCGGCTGGACCCGCATGCCGGGAATCCACTTCGGGCCCGACACCTGCACCTACCGGGGCCGGCCCGCCGATTTCGTCGCCGACATCTCGCTCAGCTACGCCGGCGACACCCAACTCGAACTGATCGCCCCCGTCCGCGGTGAGAGCATCTACACCGAGTTCCTCGACACCAGCGGACCCGGACTGCACCACATCTGCCTCGAGGCCCCCGGCCCCGAGGCCTTCACCGCCGCCGTCGACGACGCCGAGAACCACGGCGCACCGGTGGTCATGGCGGGCAGCATGCCGGGCGGCATTCGCTTCGCCTACGTCTCGGCCGCCGAATCCGGCGTGCCCTACCTCGAGATCGCCCACTTCCCGGCCGACATCAAGGCCGTGTTCGAGCACCTGAAGGACCAAGCGAACCAGGAGCAGAGTTGACCATGCAGCACATCCCGGAGACCGTGAACGCCGCCGACGTCACCGACTGGTCCGACGAAACCGACGTCGTGGTGCTCGGTTTCGGTATCGCCGGCGGATGCGCGGCGGTCAGCGCCGCAGCGGCCGGCGCCCAGGTCCTGGTCCTGGAGAAGGCCGCCGCGGCCGGCGGCACCACCTCGATGGCCGGAGGCCACTTCTACCTCGGCGGCGGCACCGCCGTGCAGCAGGCCACCGGACACGACGACTCGCCCGACGAGATGTACAAGTACCTGGTCTCGCAGTCCCGCGAACCCGAACACGACAAGATCCGCGCCTACTGCGAGGGCAGCGTCGAACATTTCAACTGGCTCGAGAATCTGGGCTTCCAGTTCGAGCGCAGCTTCTACCCGGGCAAGGTCGTCGTGCCGCCCGGCACCGAAGGGTTGTCCTACACCGGCAACGAGAAGGTCTGGCCGTTCTGCGACCAGGCGAAACCCGCCCCACGCGGACACTCCGTACCGGTGCCCGGTGAACTCGGTGGCGCCGCCATGGTGATCGACCTACTGCTCAAGCGCGCCGACGACCTCGGCGTCACGATGCGCTACGAAACCGGCGCCACCGCCCTGGTGCTCGACGACGACGGCGCGATCGTCGGCGTGCGCTGGAAGCACTTCGGCGAGACCGGCCACATCCGGGCCAAAGCGGTGATCATCGCCGCGGGCGGCTTCGCGATGAATGCCGAGATGGTCGCCGAGTACACCCCCGCGCTGGGCCAGGAACGCAAGACCAAACACCACGGGACCGTGGCGCCCTACATCCTCGGCAACCCGAACGACGATGGGTTGGGCATCAAGCTGGGCGTCTCGGCCGGCGGTGTCGCGACCAACATGGACCAGCTGTTCATCACCGCCGCCGCGTATCCGCCCGAGATCCTGCTCACCGGCGTCATCGTCAACGCCGACGGCAAGCGTTTCGTGGCCGAGGACTCCTACCACGCACGCACCTCGGCGTTCGTCCTCGAACAACCCGACCAGACCGCATATCTGATCGTCGACGAAGCCCACATGCAGATGCCGGAGATGCCGCTGATCAAGTTCATCGACGGCTGGGAGACGATCGCCGAGATGGAGACCGCACTGGGCATCCCGACCGGCCACCTCGCCGCGACGCTGGAGCGCTACAACGCCAACGCAGCGGCCGGCGAGGATCCCGACTTCCACAAGCAACCGGAATACGTTGCCGCACAGGACCACGGACCGTGGGCGGCCTTCGACCTGTCCCTGGGCCGGGCGATGTACTCCGGGTTCACCATGGGCGGGCTGAAGGTGTCGATCGACGGCGAGGTGCTGCACACCGACGGCAGCCCGGTGCGCGGGCTCTACGCCGCCGGTGCGTGCGCGTCCAACATCGCCCAGGACGGCAAGGGCTACGCCAGCGGAACGCAGCTCGGTGAGGGCTCGTTCTTCGGCAGGCGGGCCGGCGAACACGCCGCCGGGAAAGCCGGCGAAACCGCCACGCCGGCCTAGCCGGCCGGCAGCCTCGACCCGATCAGACCCGGGCGGGCGGCTCCTCGCCGACGTCGCCCAAATGCCAGCCGCCGTCCCCGAGCAGCTGCAGCTCCCGGGTGTGATGCTGCTCGACGGTGCTGCGATGGCTGACGCTGACCAGAATGGTGTCGGGCAGCCGCTCCCGCACCAGCCGGTAGAGCATCAACTCCAGTCCCTCGTCCAGCGCCGACGTCGACTCGTCGAGGAACACGGCCTTGGGTTCGGTCAGCAGGATCCGCGCGAAGGCGACGCGCTGCTGTTCACCCGGAGAGAGCACCTTGGCCCAGTCCTGCACCTCGTCGAGCCGTTCCACCAGATGCGGCAGCGCTACCCGGTCCAGCACATCGCGCACGTCCTGCTCGGCGATGTCGTCGATGCTGCTGGGGTAGCAGACGACCGTACGCAGGTCACCCAACGGCACATAGGGCAGCTGCGACAGGAACATCGTCGCGCCCTCGCCGCCGGGGCGGCGCAAGGTGCCCTCGGTGAACGGCCACAGCTGAGCCAGGCTGCGCAGCAGCGTGGTCTTTCCGCTGCCCGACGGGCCGGTGATCACCAGGCTGTCGCCCGGATCGAGCGTGACGTCGAGGGGCCGGACCAGCTCCCTGCCGTCCGGGGTCCGCACCGCGACGTCGTCCAGCTCGACCCGGTCGCCCACCGAGTCCTCGGCGTGCAGGGTCGGCAGCTCACGGCCCTCCTCGTTGGCCACGACGAGACCGTGCAGACGAATGATCGCGGCCCGATAGCCGGCGAAGTTGTCGTAGGCGTTGCGAAAGAAAGACAGCCCGGTCAGGATCTCCCGGAACGCACTGGCGGTCTGCGACAGCTGACCCAGGGTGATCTCGCCGCTGTAGAACCGCGGGAACTGCACGATGTAGGGGATGAGCTCCTGGGCCTGGGTGATACCGAGGTTCCAACCCAGGAACTTGGCCATCCGGTTGACGTAGCGCTTGTAGTTCTCGACCACCGGGGTGAACCGGCGGCGCAGCCCGGTCCGCTCGGCGAGTTCGCCGCGGTAGAAGGCCACCGCCTCGGCGGCGTCACGCAGCCGGACCAGCGCATACCGGAACACCGCGTTGAACCGCTCGTTGTTGAACGCCAGCCCGATGATAGGCCGGCCGATCCAGAACGCGATCACGGTGGCGAACACGATGTAGGCGATGCCGATCCAGAACATCGCCTTGGGCAGCTCCACTCCGACGAGCGGCAACGTCACCGGGCCCGACAGGTTCCACAGGATTGCGGTGAACGAGATCATCGAGGCGATCGACGAGACCGCGCCGAACAGCAGCGTCGATCCCGACGTGTTATTCGGCGTGTTCGGCAGCGCACCGACACCGGCGGTGAAGATGTCGATGTCCATCTGGATGCGCTGGTCCGGGTTGTCGATCGTGTCGTCGATGAAGCGGGCGCGGTAGTAGGCCTTGCCGTCGAGCCAGTCACCGGTCAACTGATCGGTCAGCCAGGCGCGCCACCGCAGCATGAAGCGCTGGGTGGCGAACAGGTCGAGCATGATCAGGGCGACGTTGAGCACGGCCAGCACGGTGAACACCGTCATCGACAGCCAGAAGCCGCTGCCCCCGGACTCCCGCACCGCCGGGTCGTCGCTTCCCAAACCCGCGGCGATGACCTGGAAGCTGGTCATCATGTCGTTGCCCTGGAAGCTGAACAGCACCGACAGCCGGACGCTGGTGATGACGAGCAGCAGCAGGCCGGCCATCCACAGCCACACCAGGACGCTCTCCGGACCGGTGAAGTACCCCCGGGTGACCCGCCAGAACTGCCGACCCCACGTGGTGAAGCGGACGATCAGAACGACGGCCGCGAGGGTGGCCACCGCGGCGATCGCCCACGCCCTGGCGATCCACGCCAGCGAGGTCCAGATCTCGCTGCCCCAGTCCAGTGTCGGGGAGAACATTTCCACCCCGGCAAAGTACCGTGACAACCTGCGTTCGGTGTGATGGAGCCGGTCAGGGCGACGCCGCGAGTCGCGTCAGCCGCCATCTGCCGTCACCGATCAGCTCCAGCCGGCTGTCGTGGAACCGGTGCACGGTCGCGCGGTGGCTGACCGTCACGATGACGGCCTGCGGCAGCGCCTCGCGCAGCCGCTGGTAGAGCATCAGCTCGAGCCCCTCGTCCATCGCCGATGTCGACTCGTCGAGGAACACCGCTGCGGGTTCGGCCAGCAGCACCCGCGCGAACGCGATGCGCTGCTGCTCACCGACCGAGAGCATGTCCGACCACTGTGCGACCTCGTTGAGGCGCAGCACCAGGTTCGGCAGCGCGACGTCGATCAGCGCCTGCTGGACGGCCCGGTCGTCGACCCCGCCTCGATGCGGGTAGGTCACCACCGAGCGGAGATCTCCCAGCGGCAGATACGGCAGCTGCGGAACGAACATCACACCGTGCCGGTCCGCGTCCCGGTCCGGCCCCGCCGGCAGGCGCACCGTCCCGGACGCGAACGGCCACAGCCCCGCCAGGCTCTGCAGCAGCACCGACTTCCCGACACCGGACGGCCCGCAGATCACCAGCCCCGTCCCGGATTCGACCCGCACGTCCAGTTCGTGCAGCAGCACGGTGCCGTCCGGGCGGTGCACGACCACCCCGTCCACCTCGACCGCGCCGTCGCCGGAATCGATCCGCTCGACGGCGCCGAAGGCGCCGGCCCGGTCGTTCTGGTCGACCAACCCGTCGAGCCGGATGATCGCGGCGCGGTAGCTGGCGAACTGGTCATAGGCGTTGCGGAAGAACGACAACGAGTCGTGGATCGCGCCGAACGCGTTCGAGGACTGCCAGACATCACCGAAGGTCAGCCGCCCGGCGAACAGGCCCTGGGCCTGGACCAGCCAGGGCAACGGGTTGATCGCCTGGCTCATCGACACGTTCCAGCCGAAGAACAGCATCATCCGGTTGAGCCAGTGCCGGTAGTTGTCCATCACGGCGTCGAGACGCTTCTTGAGCAGCGTGCTCTCGGCCCCCTCCCCGCGGTACAGACCGATCGCCGCGGCCGCGTCCCGCACCCGCACCAGGCCGTAGCGAAATCCCGCGTTGCGCAGTTCGTTGTAGAAGCTCAGCCGGATCAGCGGACGCCCGATCGCGAACGCCACCACCGTGGCGACCAGCACGTAGACCAGCACGATCCAGAACAACGCGTGCGGCAGGGTCAGCCCGCCCAGGGTCAGCGACTCCGACAGCCGCCACAGGATCTGACCGAACGACAGCACCGACAGCACCGCCTCGACCGCACCGAACAGCAGCATGTGCCCCGAGTGGTACATCGGGTTGTTCTGGTCACCACCGACCCCGGTGGTGAAGATGTCGACGTCCTGCTGGATCCGCTGGTCCGGGTTGTCGATCGGACGGCTGGAGAACTGCGCCCGGTAGTAGGCGAGGTCACCGAGCCAGCCGTCGATGAACCGCCGGCTGAGCCAGATCCGCCACCGCATGATGAACCGCTGGGTGACGTACAGATCAGCCAGCAGCCGCACGATGTAGCAGCCGGCGAGCACCGCGAACACCAGCATCGTCGCCCAGAACCCGGCGACGCCGCTGTCGCGGCCGGCGCCGGAGAAGGCGACCTGCAACGCGGTGAACAGATCGTTGACGTAGTAGGTCAACAGCACGTTGATGCGCACCGAGACGACGGTCGACAACAACAGGAACACAAACAGCAGCCAGACCGAGACGCTGTTCCGGCCGGTGAAGTAACCGCCTGTGACACGCCAGAATTGGCGTCCCCATCGGGTGTAGCGGCCGATCGCGGTCAGCACCAGCAACAGACACGCCAGCGTCAGCACGAACGTGATGGCGATCCACTGGGCCGAGTGCAGCCATTCGCGGCTCCAGTCCAGGGACGGCTCGAACGTACCGGTGTCCACCGCCGTGCGACCTCCCCTTCACCGCGCGCTTGCCTGCGGCGAAGCTACCGCAGCCCATCACCGCAGGCGGGCAGGAAGCGTGCACCGGTCCGGGCCGGACATCCACGCTCGGGCGGGCCGACGGTACGCGTACCGTGATCGTGTGGCTCGTACCTCATCGAAGACCTCCCCGAAACCGGAGGCCGAGAAGCCGGAAAAGGCAGCAAAGCCGAAGTCGGGACGGTTGTCCAGCCGGTTCTGGAAGCTGCTCGGCGCGAACACCGACAAGAACCAGGACCGGTCGATGACGCTGGTCGACCAGTCGGCGGAGTTCGACACCAAGGCCGCCGAACTCGACGACGAGCAGTTGCGCAAGGCCGCGAAGCTGCTCGAGCTCGACGACCTGGCCGACGCACTGGACATCCCGCAGTTCCTGGCGATCGCCCGCGAAGCCTCCGACCGGGCGACCGGCCTGCGCCCGTTCGATGTTCAGCTGCTCGGCGCGCTGCGGATGCTGGCCGGCGACGTGGTCGAGATGGCCACCGGTGAGGGCAAGACGCTCTCCGGCGCCATCGCCGCGGCCGGCTACGCGCTGGGCGGGCGCAGCGTTCACGTCATCACGATCAACGACTACCTGGCCCGCCGCGACGCGGAATGGATGGGCCCGCTGATCGAGGCACTGGGTCTGACGGTCGGCTGGATCACCGCGGAGTCCACCGCCGAACAGCGCCGCGAGGCCTACCGCTGCGACATCACCTACGCCTCGGTCAACGAGGTCGGTTTCGACGTGCTGCGCGATCAGCTGGTCACCGACGTCGAAGATCTGGTGTCGCCGAACCCGGATGTGGCGCTCATCGACGAGGCGGACTCGGTGCTCGTCGACGAGGCCCTGGTGCCGCTCGTCCTGGCCGGTACCAGCCACCGCGAGGCTCCGCGGCTCGAGCTCATCCGCATGGTCGGCGACCTCGAAGAGGACAAGGACTTCGCCACCGATGCGGACAGCCGCAACGTGCACCTGACCGACACCGGCGCCCGCAAGATCGAGGCGGCCCTGGACGGCATCGACCTCTACTCCGAGGAGCACGTCGCCACCACGCTCACCGAGATCAACATCGCCCTGCACGCCCACGTGCTGCTGCAGCGCGACGTGCACTACATCGTTCGCGACAACGCGGTGCACCTGATCAACGCCTCCCGCGGCCGCATCGCGACGCTGCAGCGCTGGCCGGACGGCCTGCAGGCCGCGGTGGAGGCCAAGGAGGGCATCGAGACCACCGAGACCGGCGAGGTCCTCGACACCATCACCGTGCAGGCGCTGATCAACCGCTATCCACGGGTCTGCGGGATGACCGGCACCGCGCTGGCCGCCGGTGAACAGTTGCGCCAGTTCTACAAACTGGGTGTGTCCCCGATCCCGCCGAACAAGCCCAACATCCGTGAGGATGAGACCGACCGTGTCTACGTCACGATCTCGGCCAAGACCGAGGCGCTGATCGAGCACATCACCGAGGTCCACGCCACCCGCCAGCCGGTGCTGGTCGGCACCCGCGACGTCGCCGAATCCGAGGAACTGCACGAACGCCTGGTCAAGGCCGGAGTGCCGGCGGTGGTGCTCAACGCCAAGAACGACGCCGAAGAGGCCGCCGTGATCGCCGAGGCCGGCGCCCTCGGCGCGGTCACGGTGTCGACCCAGATGGCCGGTCGCGGCACCGACATCCGGTTGGGCGGCTCCGACGTCGACGACCACGCCGTGGAGAAGGACCGGGTCGCCGAACTCGGCGGCCTGCACGTCATCGGAACCGGGCGCCATCACACCCAACGGCTCGACAACCAGCTGCGCGGGCGGGCCGGCCGGCAGGGCGACCCGGGTTCGACGGTGTTCTTCTCCAGCTGGGAGGACGACGTCGTGGTCTCGCACCTCGAGGACAACAAGCTGCCGCTGGACTGCGACGAGAACGGCAAGGTGGTCAGCCCGAAGGCGGCGACCCTGCTCGACCACGCGCAGCGCATCGCCGAGGGGCGGCTGCTCGACGTGCACGCCAACACGTGGCGCTACAACCAGCTGATCGCCCAGCAGCGCGCGATCCTCGTCGAGCGCCGCGACACCCTGCTGCGCACCACCACCGCCCGCGACGAGCTGGCCGAGTTGTCCCCGCAGCGCTACGAGGAGCTCTGCGAACAGCTCGGTTCCGGCGCCGAGGAGAAGCTGGCGAAGATCTGCCGGCTGATCATGCTGTATCACCTCGACCGCGGATGGACCGATCACCTGGCGTTCCTGGCCGACATCAGGGAGAGCATCCACCTGCGCGCCCTGGGCCGGCAGAACCCACTCGACGAATTCCACCGGCTGGCCGTCGACGCGTTCGCCTCGCTGGCCGCCGACGCCATCGAGGCAGCCCAGCAGACGTTCGACACCGCTCCCTCCATCGTGGACGAGCTCGGGCTGGATCTGTCCAAGCTGGCGCGGCCGACGTCGACGTGGACGTACATGGTGCACGACAACCCGCTGGCCGACGACACGATGTCAGCGCTGAGCCTGCCCGGGGTGTTCCGCTAGGTTCTAGGCATGGCCGAGGCGCCGAATCGCAGCGCTCAGACCGGGGGAGCGGCACCGCGCGACAGGGTGCTGACGGTGCCCAACGCGCTGTCGATCATCCGGTTGGCACTGGTGCCCGTCTTCCTGTATCTGCTGCTGGTGGCCGGGGCGCTGGGCTGGGCGGTGGCGATCCTGATGTTCAGCGGGTTCTCCGACTGGGCCGACGGCAAGATCGCGCGGCTGTTCGACAACCAGTCGTCCCGGCTGGGCGAACTGCTCGACCCCGCGGTGGACCGGATCTACATGGTCGTGGTCCCCGTCGCGATGGCGTGGGCCGGCGCGCTGCCCTGGTGGATCGTGGCGCTGCTGCTCGGTCGGGACCTGGTGCTGGCCACCACCCTGCCGGTGCTGCGGCGGCGCGGCCTGACCGCGCTGCCGGTGACCTACCTGGGCAAGGCCGCGACGTTCGCGCTGATGTCCGGACTGCCGCTGGTGCTGCTCGGGCAGTACGACGCGCTGTGGGCCCGGGTAGTGCTGGCCTGCGGCTGGGGCTTCCTGATCTGGGGCATGGCGATGTACCTGTGGTCCGGGGTGCTCTATCTGGTCCAGGTCGCGATGGTGGTGCGCACGATGCCGGCGGGGGCACACCAGACATGAGCACGCTGGGGGGATTCGACTCGGGCCGCGCCCCGGACCGGCCCGGGGCGCCGACCCGGATACCGGTGCCCTCGCTGCTGCGCTCACTGCTGACCGAGCATCTCGACCCCGGTTATGCGGCCGCCGCGCAGCAGGGCCGCACCCGCCGGC
>NZ_JBSWXU010000122.1:0-15679 GCF_056160785.1 Mycobacterium sp. ABE4_509
TCACCGGCCTGCGGCCCCAGCAGCAGCGCCAGCGCGGCGCCGGACACCTCGCCTGCGGCCTCAACGACTCGGCGCCCGCCATCGCGGTCGCGATGGGCGGGCGCCATGTCCTGTGACATCGCCGATCAGTCCCAGTAGGTGTCATCCCAGGAGGTGTCGTCCCAGGCCAGCACGGTCTGCGTGCCGCCGGGGAACGCGCTGCCGCCGAAGTCGGCGTGCGCGACACCGGTTCCGAGCAGAGCGAACCCCGTCAGCGCGGTGCCGGCGGTGACGACCTTCCAGGTGCTCGTCGTCTGGTTCGGCATGTCGTTCTCCTTTTCTCGTCCGGGCCCCGTCGTCCCGTCTGAGAAAAGGTTGTCGTATCCACGTGAGAGTGGCGGGAAGCTCAGATGAGTGCCTTCTCATCTGAGCCTCGCGGCCGAGCAGCGTGCCGGTCAGCCGGCGTCAGTCACCCGGCCGGGGTGAACTCGATGTGCAACTCGGTGAGCCCACGCAGCAGGAAGGTGGGTTCATAACCATAGTGGCGCTGTCCCGGGTCTCCATGCTTGGCCGCACTGATGCTGATGTCGCTCATGCGATCGAGCAGCCGGTTGATGGTCACCCGGCCTTCGACACGGGCAAGCGGGGCGCCTGCGCAGGTGTGGATGCCGCGGCCGAATGCGATGTGTTCACGGACGTTCTTACGATCAATCCGAAATTCATTGGGGTTTTTGAACTTTCGGGGATCACGGTTGGCCGCCCCGAGACAGAGCATCAGCACAGTGCCTGCCTTGATGGGCACACCACCCAACGTGGTCGTCTTTCGCGCCAGCCGGAAGTCGACCTTGGTGGGGCTCTGCATGCGCACCGCCTCTTCGATGAACGCTCCGATGAGGGTGCGGTCGGCGCGCAGCCGCTGCTGCAACTCGGGTTGATCGCCGAGCACCTGCACCGCCGAACTGAGTAGCTTCGTCACGGTTTCCTGGCCCGCGGCGAACAGGAAGGTGGCGGTGCGGGCCACTTCGATGACGGGAGGAATCGAACCATCGGGGTAGCTGGCGGTAGCCAGGCCGGTGAGCACATCATCACACGGCGCATCCCGCCGTGCACTGATATAGCCGCTGAACAGGTCATCGAGGTACTGCAGCGGATTGCTGCCCACCGGCTCGTGATCGAGCGCTCCGACCCGGGCACCGGGTGCGTTTCCGGCGCCGAGGTTGCGACGGATCTGCGGGCGGTCCTCATCGGGGACTCCCAGAAGATCGGCAATCGCCAGTGTTGCGAACGGTTTTGCATATTCGCTGAGGAACTCGCACTGTCCGTTGGCGATGAACTCGTCGATCTGGCGGTCGGCCAACTGCCAGATGTAGTCCTCGTTCTCCTTCAGGCGGCGCGGGGTCAACAGCTTGCCCAGCAGCGAGCGTGCCTTCTCGTGTTCGGGCGGGTCCATGATCACCATGTGTTCGAAGAGCGGAAACTCGTGGCGATGTGCTTCGATCTGCGCACTGATGTCGTCGCCCTCCGGGGTGAACGGCAGTGGGGGGAAAGGCCCCCCGATCGCGTTGACCGAGGAGAACGCGTCGGCATCCTTGTAGGCCGCCTGGACTTCCTGGTGGCCGGTCACGGCGACGACGCCGTAGTGCGGCTCGGCGAACACCGGCCCCTGATTGCGCAGGTAGTCCCAGTACTCGTAGGGATCCTGGGCGGTTGCGCCGTCGGTGAAGTAGTCGACTCCAGCGAGGTCGGTCATGATGTTCGGGCCTTTCGCCGCCTTGGACAGAGCGCGTCACTGATCGATCGATCAGACTGCTAGGATGCGGCATGCCTACCACGAATGGCGCTAAGCGGTCAAGGAAATCGGAACCCACGAACACCTCGACATCTCCGCGGCCCAACGCCAGCGGTGACGCCGGAGCGCGTTCCAGGCTCATCGAGGCGACCGCCCAGGTCATGCGCGAGGACGGATACGCTGCCGCCACCTCTCGGCGGGTGGCTGCCGAGGCCGGGGTCAAACAGGCGTTGGTGTACTACTACTTCCCTACCATGGACGACCTGTTCGTCGAGGTGCTCCGAGCGGGAGCCGATGCCTCGCTGAAGCGCATGCGCGAAGCCTTGGCCGCCGACGACCCGTTGCAGGCTCTCTGGCACATCAACAGCGACTCTCGGCTCACCGGGCTGAACACCGAGTTCATGGCGATGGCCAACCACCGCAAAGCGATTCGAGCCGAACTGAAGAGCTATGCCGAGCGAGTTCGCGACATGGAAACCGCGGCCGTCACCGTGGCGCTGCGCGCTGCCGGCGTCGACCTCGACGAGTACCCGCCGGTGGCGATCTCGATGCTGATCGCACAGATCGCCCGCAGCCTGTGCAACGAGAGCGCGGTCGGCGTCACCGACGGACACGAGGAACTGCGCGCGTTTGCCCAGCGTCAGATCGACCGGCTTGCGACACTGCGCCCACCGTCCGGCGCAAGCCGGGACCGTTGACATGCCGGCCACGGGGTGCCACGCTGACTGATCGACCGATCAAAACCGTTGATCGAGCACACGTCGGACCGGTGCACAGCACGGTCCGACCCGACGGATCACTGAGGTGCGGACATGGGTGGACGGGTCGAAGGCAAGGTCGCGGTCATCACCGGAGCGGCCCGTGGCCAGGGCCGCAGCCACGCGGTGCGATTGGCCCAGGAAGGCGCCGACATCATCGCGGTCGACGTCTGCGGGCCCGTCACCAGCAACACCCAGATCCCGCCTTCGACCCCCGAGGATCTGGCGCAGACCGCCGATCTCATCAAGGACCTCGACCGCAGGGTCGTGACCGCCGAGGTCGACGTCCGCGACTACGAGGCCATGCAGGCGGCAGTGGACAGCGGTGTCGAACAACTCGGGCGCCTCGACATCGTCTGCGCCAATGCCGGCATCGGCAACGGCGGCCAGACACTGCACAAGACCAGCGAAGAAGACTGGACCGACATGATCGACGTCAACCTGTCGGGGGTATGGAAGACCGTCAAAGCTGCGGTACCGCATCTGATCTCCGGAGGTCGCGGCGGATCCATCATCCTGACCAGCTCGGTGGGCGGGCTGAAGGCCTACCCGCACACCGGCCACTACATCGCCGCCAAGCACGGCGTCGTCGGGCTCATGCGCACCTTCGCCGTGGAACTGGGCCAACACTTCATCCGGGTCAACTCGGTGCACCCCACCAACGTCAACACCCCGCTGTTCATGAACGACGCGACGATGAAGCTGTTCCGTCCCGACCTGGAGAACCCCGGCCTCGATGACTTGAAGGTCGCCGCGCAGTTCATGCACGTGCTGCCCGTCGGCTGGGTGGAGCCCGTCGACATCAGCAACGCCGTGCTGTTCCTCGCCTCCGACGAATCGCGCTACGTCACCGGGCTACCGATGACCGTCGACGCCGGCAGCATGCTGAAGTAGCCCGGTCCGAACGGGTGCTCGACATGTCGATCGGCTTCGACGGTCAAGCCGTGATCGTCACCGGCGCAGGGCAGCGACTCGGCCGCGCCTATGCGCTGGAGCTCGGGCGGCGCGGGGCCAAGGTCGTCGTCAACGATGTCGGCGGGCTCGACGATCCGCAGGGTTCGGCTGCTGAAGCGGTGGTACGGGAGATCGAATCCGCCGGGGGTACGGCCGTCGCATCCCATGACACCGTGGCCACGCCGCAAGGCGGCCAGGCGATCGTCGACCGGGCGCTGCAGAGTTTCGGCACCGTGGACGCGGTGATCCACAATGCCGGCGTATGGCGCCACAGGTACTACCACGAGATGGCACCGGACCAGCTCGATCCGGTTCTCGATGTGCACCTGCGGGGTGCGTTCTTCGTGACCCAGCCCGCCTGGCCGGTCATGCAGGCGAAGAGCTACGGCCGGATCGTCCTGACCGGCTCGAGCACTGGGGCGTTCGGCCGCGTCGCGGGCGCCAACTACGCCGCGGCCAAGGCCGCCATGCTGGGTCTGAGCGCGGCGTTGTCATTGGAAGGAGCCGAACACGGCATCAAGACCAATTGCATCCTGCCCGTCGCACCGTTCGGCAACCGGGGGCCGATACCGCCCGCACTGGCCGAGCGGCTCGACAGCGCGGGCCTGCCGCCCGATGACGCCGGGCCCGAACTCGTCGCGCCGATGGTGGTCTACCTGGCCAGTCGGGCATGCAGTGTCAACGGTGAGGCGTTCTCGGCGGGCGGTCGCCGGTTCGGTCGCGTGTTCGTCGCCGTGGCCGACGGCTGGGTCGCACCGCCGGATACCTGCCCCACCGCAGAGGACATCGAGACCCACCTTTCCCAGATCGAAGACCGCAGCAGCTATGCGATCCCGGCCACCTCGCTGGACGAGTTGGACGTCATCGGGGAGCTACGTCGCGCCCGGCTGCGCGGTTAGGGGTCCGAGGCTTTCGCCGCTGCTGCGGACGAGCCGCCGCGTGAATGCGATCAAGCCCCCTCGAAAGGGGGCTTGATCGTGAGCGTGGCAGGTACAGGATTCGAACCTGTGTAGGCGTAAGCCGACGGATTTACAGTCCGCTCCCATTGGCCGCTCGGGCAACCTGCCGGAGTGCTGGATGCGCATCGCAGCGCGCAGAGCAGAATACAACGACCACCGGCCCCGAGCACAAACCGGCGGGTGGGGGGCGGTGTCCGGGCCGTCGGGCACGGCCGCGAAGATGGAGCCAAGCACCAGCAACCGAGGGAGGGACGGGTCCATGGCGGATTCTTCGTTCGACGTCGTCAGCAAGGTCGACCGCCAGGAGGTCGACAACGCGCTCAACCAGGCGGCCAAGGAGCTGTCCACCCGCTACGACTTCCGCGGCACCGACACCAGCATCGCCTGGAAGGGCGAGGAAGCCATCGAGATCGTCTCCGCCACCGAGGAGCGGGTGAAGGCCGCCGTGGACGTGTTCAAGGAGAAGCTCGTGCGCCGCGACATCTCCATGAAGGCGTTCGACGCGGGCGAGCCGCAGGCCAGCGGCAAGACCTTCAAGGTGACCGGCAGCCTCAAGCAGGGCATCAGCAGCGAGGAGGCCAAGAAGATCACCAAGATCATCCGCGACGCGGGCCCCAAGGGCGTCAAAGCCCAGATCCAGGGCGAGGAGATCCGGGTCAGCTCCAAGAAGCGCGACGACCTGCAGACCGTCATCTCGCTGCTCAAGGGCTCCGACCTCGACGTCGCGCTGCAGTTCGTCAACTACCGCTGACACGCCGCCGACCGATGCGGTAGCTCAGCCGCCCAAACCCGCCCTCGAGCGAGTTGCTCGGTCCTAGTCTGATCGCCATGGCACCTGCGCAACGCGTACCCAAAGTCGTCGTCCTCGGGGGCGGATCCTGGGGCACCACGGTCGCCTCCATCTGCGCCCGCCGCGGCCCCACGCTGCAGTGGGTGCGCTCGCAGGACACCGCCACCGACATCAACGACAACCACCGCAACTCCGGCTACCTCGGTGACGAGGTGGCGCTGCCCGATTCGCTGCGGGCCACCACCGACTTCTCCGAGGCCGCCGAATCCGCCGACGTGATCGTGATGGCGGTGCCGTCGCACGGGTTCCGCGGCGTGCTCACCGAGCTGGCCCGTGAACTGCGGCCGTGGGTGCCGGTGGTGTCCCTGGTCAAGGGGCTCGAGCAGGGCACCAACTACCGGATGAGTCAGATCGTCGACGAGGTGCTGCCCGGCCACCCGGCCGGAATCCTGGCCGGGCCCAACATCGCCCGCGAGGTCGCCGAGGGCTACGCCGCCGCCGCCGTGCTGGCGATGCCCGACCAGCACCTGGCCGCCAACCTGGCCGGGTTGTTCCGCACCAAGCGGTTCCGCACCTACACCAGCGACGACGTCGTCGGCGTCGAGATGGCCGGCGCGCTGAAGAACGTCTACGCGATCGCGGTCGGCATGGGCTACTCGCTGGGCATCGGGGAGAACACCCGCGCCATGGTGATGGCCCGCGCGGTCCGGGAGATGTCGAAGATGGGCGAGGCGCTCGGCGGGCACCGCGACACCTTCGCCGGGCTGGCCGGCATGGGCGACCTGATCGTCACCTGCACCAGCCAGCGCAGCCGCAACCGCCACGTCGGCGAGCAACTCGGTGCCGGCAAGCCGATCGACGAGATCATCGCGTCGATGAACCAGGTGGCCGAGGGTGTCAAAGCCTCCAGCGTGATCATGGAGTTCGCCGACAAATGCGGCATCACCATGCCGATCGCGCGGGAGGTCGACGGCGTGGTCAACCACGGGTCCAGCGTCGAACAGGCCTATCGCGGGCTGATGGTCGAGAAACCCGGCCACGAGGTGCTGGGCTCGGGATTCTGACGCCGGCTGCCGGGCCCGGCAGCCGGACCGCTCAGTTGAAGTACGGGTTGGTCCCGTCCGGCCGCACCAGCAGCGGGTTCACCGGGTTGACGATCCACGTCGCACCCGGGCTGACCACGAAACCGGCCTGGTTGCGGCTGTCCACACACGCCGTCACCGCCCCGTCACCGCCACAGCTGACGGTGCCGAAGCTCAGCCGCGTGTTCGGCGGCAGAGCAGCGACCTCACCCTCGTAGATCGGCCGGGGCGAGGCCCCGAAGCCGGGCACACCGCCGGCCGCCCCGCTGACCACATTGGCCCCCTCCGGAGCTCCCGGCAGCGGCCCGTTGCATCCGTAGCCGCCCGAACGCTGCATCAGGCACACCAGCTCACCGGACCTGAAGGCATACGCCGACCCGTCGAACACCGCATAGTCCTGCGGGTTGGCCGGAGCCCAGGCGTTGACGTTCGGCGGCGGCGGGGGCGGTGGCGGCGGCTGAGCAGCCGCCAGCCCCGGGACCGCGGCAACACATGCTGGGGCGACAAGCATGCCGACGAGGATTCTGTGCAGCACCATCACAGACTAGATGTCGTCACAGCGGCCAGCAGTGTTTCAGAACGTGAAGCTGCCCGCCGGGCTGAGCACGAATCCGGACTGGTCCAGCGTGTTCAGACACGTCGTGACCACGCCGTCGGTACCGCAGCTGACCGTCTGGAAACTCATCCGGGTGTTGGCCGGAAGCGGGCGCGGATTCTCCACCGCCCCGTACATCGGCCGGTCCGCGTGGGCGAAGCCCGGGCTGCCCTGGGCGTAGCCGGAGACCATGTTGGCGCCGTTGGGCGCGGCCGGCAGCGGCCCGCTGCAGCCGTAGCTGCCGGTCTGGCGGTCCATCACGCAGGTGACCCCGCCCGGCGCGCCGAACGAGTACGAGGTGCCCTCGTTGACCGCGAACTCGGCCGGGTTCACCGGAGGCAGCGCGTTGACATTCGGCGGCTGCGCCGCGGCGACACCGGACGCCCCCAGGACGGCGGCGCCGGTGGCAACGACCCCGAACAGGATTCTGGTCAGCACGAGTCACACCTTAAGCGGACACGGCGCGGTTGAGCACCCTGAGGGTCACTGCGCGCGCCGAATCCGCGGCCCGCGGCTCTCAGTAGTAGCGGTCGGGACCCCGGCCGGCCATCGCCTCGAGCCGCGCGATGCGATCGGCCATCGGCGGGTGGGTGGCGAACAGCTTGCCGATCTTCTCGCCGGCCCGGAACGGGTTGGCGATCATCAGGTGCGCCTGATCGGCCAGCTGCGGCTCCGGCGGCAGCGGAGCCCGCTCCACCCCGGCGCTGATCTTGCGCAGCGCGCTGGCCAACGCCAGCGGATCGCCGGTCAGCTCGGCGCCGGACTGGTCGGCCTGGTACTCGCGCTGGCGCGACACGGCCAGTTTGATGACCGTCGCCGCGATCGGCCCGAGCAGCGAAACCAGCAGGATCGCAAAAGGATTGGTGCCCCCGCGGTTGCCGCCGAACATCGAGGCGAAGAACGCCAGGTTCGCCAGCGCGGTGATCACCGCGGCCATCGCCCCGGCCACACACGAGATCAGGATGTCGCGGTTGTACACGTGCGACAGTTCGTGGCCCAGCACGCCGCGCAACTCACGCTCGTTGAGGATCCCCAGGATGCCCGTCGTGCAGCACACCGCCGCGTTACGCGGATTGCGCCCGGTGGCGAACGCATTGGGCGCCGCGGTGTCGCTGATGTAGAGCCGCGGCATCGGCTGGCGCGCCGTGGTGGCCAGCTCCCGCACGATCTTGTACATCACCGGCGCCTGCATCTCGCTGACCGGCTGGGCGTGCATCGCGCGCAGGGCCAGCTTGTCGCTGTTGAAGTACACGTAGGCGTTCATGCCCACGGCGAAAAGCACCGCCAGGAACATGATGTTGCGCCCGAACATGGCGCCGACGCCGACGATGAGACCCGAGAACACCACCAGCAACAGGAACGTCTTGAACCTGTTGGCATGCGGATTCCAAGTCACTGCTTGCCTCCTTCACTCCCCGCCGACCCATCGACCCGCGGGAGCCGTCGATGAGTCAACGCCCGGACCAGCCGCCCGGGTTCCTGGGACGCTCACCGGCTCAGCCGTCCCGGCTGATGGTGTAGTCCACCAGCGTGGCCAGCGCGTTGCGGCCCGGACCGGCCGGGAGCTGGGACAGCTCGTCACGGGCCTGCTGGGCGTAGCGGGCCACCGTGTCCTTGGCCTTGGCGATGCCCTGTGACGCACGCAACAGCCGCAGCGCCTCGGCGACCTCGTCGTCGTCGACCGGCCCGGCCAGCAGCGTGCGCAGCCGGTCGGCGTCGGGGCCGGTCTCGCGCAGCGCGTAGAGCACCGGCAGCGTGTGCACACCCTCACGCAGGTCGGTGCCGGGCACCTTGCCCGACTCGTCCGGGTCACTGTCGATGTCGATGATGTCGTCGGAGATCTGGAAGGCGGTCCCGACGATGCCGCCGAGCCGGGCCAACCGCTCGATCTGGTCCTCGCCGGCACCGGAGAACGTCGCCCCGAACCGGCCGGAGGCCGAGATCAGGCAGGCCGTCTTCTCGTACACCACCTTCAGGTAGTGCTCCACGGAGTCCACCTGGTCGGCCGCCCCGCGGGTCTCCCGCATCTGACCGGTGACCAGCAGCGCGAACGTGTCGGCGATGATCCGCACCGCGTCCGGGCCCAGCCGCGACACCAGCCGCGAGGCCGTCGCGAACAGGTAGTCCCCGGCCAGGATCGCGATGTTGTTGCCCCAGCGCGCGTTGGCGCTGGTCGCGCCGCGCCGCATCTGCGCTTCGTCCATCACGTCGTCGTGGTAGAGCGTCGCCAGGTGCACCAGCTCGATCACCGAGCCGGCGACCGTGACCTGCCAGGAGTCCGGCTCGGGCCCCAGCTGCGCCGAGAGCACCGTGAACAGCGGCCGGAACCGCTTCCCGCCGGCCTGGAACAGATGCTGCACCGCCTCGGCCATCAATGTGTCGGCCTTGCCCAGCTCCTCGGACATCAGGGTCTCGATGCGGGCGACCCCGTCACGAACATCCTGGGCGAACTGGGCATCCCCGAAGTCCACTCCCGCCACCACGCTCGCCGGTGTCCTCACACTGCCAACATACTGGGAGCCATGGACTCATCGGCGGGCAGGAGCGACGCGACCGGGGTGACGCGAGCGGCCGATGTGGTCGTGGTCGGGGCCGGACCCGCCGGGTCGTCGGCGGCCGCCTGGGCGGCCCGGGCCGGACGCGACGTCCTGGTGATCGACTCCGCGCCGTTTCCCCGCGACAAGGCCTGCGGTGACGGGCTGACCCCGCGCGCCGTCGCCGAGCTGCGCCGGCTCGGTCTGGGCGGGTGGCTGGACGGCAGGATCGCGCACCGCGGACTGCGGATGTCGGGGTTCGGCGCCGACGTCCAGATCGACTGGCCGGGCCCGTCCTTCCCACCGACCAGCAGCGCGGTGCCGCGGACCGAGCTCGACGAACGGATCCGCCAGGTGGCCGACGACGACGGCGCCGCGATGCACCTCGGCGTCAAAGCCGTTGACGTCGAGCGCGACTCGTCGGGCCGGGTGACGGCGGTGGTACTCGACGACGGCACCCGGGTGCGGTGCCGGGACCTGATCGTCGCCGACGGCGCCCGCTCCACGCTGGGACGCGCGCTGGGCCGGCAGTGGCACCGCGAGACCGTCTACGGGGTCGCGATCCGCGGCTATGTCTCCACCCCGCGCAGCGACGAGCCGTGGATCACCTCGCACCTGGAATTGCGTTCCCCCGCCGGGGAGGTGCTGCCCGGCTACGGCTGGATCTTCCCGCTGGGCAACGGCGAGGTGAACATCGGGGTCGGCGCGCTGGCCACCGCCAAGCGGCCCGC
Source organism: Mycobacterium sp. ABE4_509 (assembly GCF_056160785.1). Taxonomy (NCBI): domain Bacteria; kingdom Bacillati; phylum Actinomycetota; class Actinomycetes; order Mycobacteriales; family Mycobacteriaceae; genus Mycobacterium; species Mycobacterium sp. ABE4_509. The sequence goes on from NZ_JBSWXU010000122.1 coordinate 10,172, forward strand.
CGACGCGGCACTGCGCCCGCTGATGCGCTACTACGCGAACCTGCACCACGACGAGTGGGACTTCGCCGGCGAACCCCGGGCCGGGCTCTCGGCGCTGCTGCCGATGGGCGGCGCGGTCTCGCAGGTGGCCGGCCCCAACTGGATGCTGATCGGCGACGCCGCGGCGTGTGTGAACCCACTCAACGGCGAGGGCATCGACTACGGCCTGGAAACCGGCCGCCTCGCCGTCGAGCTGCTGGGGTCGGGCGACTACGCACAGTCCTGGCCCGCGGTGCTCGACACCCACTACGCGCGCGGCTTCTCCATCGCCCGGCGGCTGGCGCTGCTGCTGACGTTCCCCCGGTTCCTGCCGTCGACGGGACCGCTGGCGATGCGCTCGCACGCGCTGATGAAACTCGCGGTGCGGGTGATGGGGAACTTCGTCACCGACGAGGACGCGGACATGGTTGCGCGGGTGTGGCGCGGCGCCGGACGGCTGTCCGGCCGCATCGACACCCGCCGCCCGTTCAGCTGACGACAGCGACGGCGCGTTCACCACCCGATGACCGTTGCGCAACGCCGAGGTGAAGCCTCGCGAACTGCGCGCGGCCATCACCGGAACCGCTGGGGCGCAAGGCTATCGTCGCGTCATGGACACCGAAGCGTCCGCCGCTTCCGAAACCGCTTCCAACGACCGCCCGGCCGCGGTGGCAACCTCCACACCGACCCCGCCGAAGATCTGCCCGCAGTGCCATCTGCAGATGCTGCCCCGCGGCGTCTGCGGCGAATGCGAGTAGCGGCCGGTCAGGCCCTGACCGCTGCGTGCAGCGCCACGATCCCGCCGGTCAGGTTGCGCCACCGCACATCCGTCCAGCCCGACGCCTCGATCCGCCGCGCCAGGTCGGCCTGGTCCGGCCAGGCCCGGATCGACTCGGCCAGATAGACGTAGGCGTCCGGGTTCGACGACACCGTGCGCGCCATCCGCGGCAGCGCCCGCATCAGGTACTCCTTGTACACCGTGGCGAACAGGCCGTTGGCCGGCGTCGAGAACTCGCACACCACCAGCCGCCCGCCCGGTCGCGTCACCCGCGCCATCTCACGCAGCCCGGCGGCGTGGTCGACGACGTTGCGCAGCCCGAAACTGATCGTCACCGCGTCGAACGCCCCGTCGGCGAACGGCAACCGGGTGGCGTCGCCGGCCACCTTGGGCACCGGGCGGCCCGCGCCGGCGGCCAGCATGCCGACCGAGAAGTCCGCGGCCACACACCACGCCCCCGAGCCGGCCAGCTCCACGGTCGACACCGCCGTCCCGGCCGCCAGGTCGAGCACCTTGTCGCCAGGGCCGATCCGCAGCGCGGCGCGGGTCGCGCGCCGCCAGAAGCGGTCCTGACCCAACGAGAGCACCGTATTGGTCAGGTCATAGCGACGCGCCACCCCGTCGAACATCGACGCGACCTCACGGGGATCCTTGTCCAGCGACGCGCGGTTCACGCAGCCGAACGTATCAGCACCGAAGCTGGGCATCGGCTGTGCACTTCGGCCCGGACGGAATGACACCGCCCCCGACGGGCATTGGAACTGCACATGAGTGAAAAAGTCTGGTTCATCACCGGTACCTCACGCGGCTTCGGGCGCGAATGGACGATCGGGGCTCTCGAGCGGGGCGACAAGGTCGCCGCGACCGCCCGCGACGTCGCCACCCTCGACGACCTGGCCGCCAGGTACGGCGACGCGCTGCTGCCGATCCAGCTCGACGTCACCGACCGTGCCGCCGACTTCGCCGCGGTCGCCGCGGCCCACGACCACTTCGGCCGCCTCGACGTCGTGGTCAACAACGCCGGCTACGGGCAGTTCGGGTTCATCGAGGAACTCTCCGAGGACGAAGCCCGCGCCCAGATCGAGACCAACCTGTTCGGGGCGCTGTGGATCACCCAGGCCGCGCTGCCCTACCTGCGCGCCCAGCGCAGCGGCCACCTGATCCAAGTGTCCTCGATCGGCGGGATCAGCGCCTTCCCCGACGTCGGCATCTACCACGCGTCGAAGTGGGCGCTGGAAGGCTTCTCACAGGCCCTGGCCCAGGAGATCGCCGACTTCGGCGTGCACGTCACCATCGTCGAACCGGGCGGCTTCGCCACCGACTGGGCCGGGCCGTCGGCCAAACGCGCCACCGCGCTGCCCGACTACGCCGAGGCACACGAACGCTCCGAGCGGTGGCGGGCCGCACGCAGCGCCCAACCCGGCGACCCCAAAGCCTCGGCGGCCGCGCTGCTGGCCATCGTCGACGCCGCCGAACCGCCGCTGCGGGTCTTCTTCGGTGCACTGCCGCTGGAACTGGCCAGAGCCGACTACGAGAGCCGGCTGGCCACCTGGGAGACGTGGCAGCCCGTCGCGGTGCAGGCCCAGGGCTGAGACGCGGCTCGCGGTAGCCGGCTGCTCAGGCCGCCTTGACGCTGCGGGTGCCCAGCACGTCGCGGTAGTGCCCGATCAGCTGATCGCACACTGCCGGCCAGGTGCGCCCCAGCACGCTGCGCCGCGCCGCCACCGAATAGCGCGCCCGCTCGGCGAGCAGATGATCGACCGCCGGGATCAGAGCGGACTCGAAATCCGCGACAGGAAGCAGCATTCCGGTGTGCATCGGGGTCACCAGATCGCGCGGGCCGCCCGCGTCGGGGGCGATCACCGGAACCCCGGAGGCCATCGCCTCCTGCACCGCCTGACAGAACGTCTCGTGCTCACCCGGATGGACGAACACGTCCATGCTCGCGTAGGCGGCCGCCAACTGTTCGCCGTAGAGCGCCCCGGTGAACACCGCCGAGGGCATCAGCGCTTCCAGCTTGCCGCGGTCCACCCCGTCACCGACGATCACCACCTGCGCATCGTCGCGCCCGGCCAGCCCGGCGAGCCGCTCGACGTGCTTCTCGGGCGCCAACCGCCCGACGAACCCGACCACCGGGCGGCCGTCGGGAGACCAGCCGCGGCGCAGCCGCTCATCGCGGGCCGACGGCGCGAAGCCGGTCACATCCACCCCGCGCCCCCACTTGTGGATCCGCGGAACACCATGGGCGGCAAGGTTGTCCATCGCCGAGGTGGACGGCGCCAGGGTCCGGTCGGCCTTGCTGTGCAGCCGCCGGGTCCACGCCCACGACGCGCGCGAGAGCACGCCGATGCCGTAGCTCTCGGCGAAACCGGCCACATCGGTCTGGAACACCGCGACCGTCGGGATGCCGAGATGACGGGCGGCGTGCACACCACCCCAGCCGAGCAGGGCCGGCGAGGCGAGATGCACGACATCAGGGTCGAAACCCCGCAGCACGCTGACCATGCGGGGGCGCGGAACGCCCAGCGGCAGCGAGGTGATCTTCGGGAACATCCGAGACGGCACCCGGTGCACCCGCACGCCCTCGTACACCCGGTCGGCCGGCGGCTCGCCGCGCGGGCTGTCCGGCGCGATCACCAGCACCTCGTGACCAGTACGGCGCAGATGCTCGATCACCCGAAGCACGGAGTTGGTGACACCGTTGACGTTCGGGAGGAACGATTCTGCGACGATCGCAACGCGCACACCCGAACGGTGACATCGCCACCTGTCTCCGAGGTTGCCGACAGGGGTATGTCACACGAATAGCCGGAGATGCCGCGATCCCCACCGGCACCCCGACTCAGCCGTCCCCGCAGACGACCGGGGACTACCCTCACGACATGCGCACATCCAAGACAGCGCTGCTGAACGGCGTCATCGGGTGCCTGGTCGGGCTGCTGGCCGTGGCGGGCTGCTCCACCGCGGTGACCGGGACCGCGCGCCCGGACCCCACCCCGATCCCGCTGACCGTCAGCGACGACGGCATGGGCATCGTCGCCGGCTTCGACGAGGCGCCGGCACACATCGAGATCTTCACCGAACCGCAGTGCACCCACTGCCGCGACCTGCAACGGGACTTCGGCGATCAGCTCGCCTTCCACATCGCCGTCGGTGACCTGCAGGTCACCTACCGGCCGCTGACCTTCCTCGACGAGGACGACGAGGGGTACTCGGCCACCGTCGCCAACGCGATGTTCCTGGCCGCCGCCCCCGGCGGCCCGTCGGGTGACTCCTCAGCCAGCGGAACCCAGTTCCAGCGCTTCGTCGAGGAGCTGTGGCTCAACCAGGACCCCGGAGGCCCGTCGTTCAGCGGAGACGAGCTCTACGACATGGCGGTCGCGGCGGGGATGCCCGACGGGGTCGCCGACAATCTCGGACGCGACCGGGCCTCGGTCGACATCGCCGAGTTGAACGACACCAACTTCGTCTACCTCATCGACGTCGATCCGGCGCAGGCCGGCACCCCGACCGTGTACGACCTCGAGGGCCAGGAGAAGGTCGACATCTACGACGACGACTGGCTGCACGAACTGGTGCACTCCTGAATCAGGCCTCGCACGTCAGACGTCGGCCCCGCGCCGGTCGAGGCGGCGTTCCACCAGCGTCGTCACCCCCAGCGCGGCACCGGCGACCAACCAGCCCACCACCGCGATCGACCCGGCCGGGATGATCGCCAGCGCGGCGTTGCGGTCCCGCACCCGGACCAGGTCCGGGTCGTTGGTGTCGTACTCGACGTAGATGCGCATCCCGTCGTCGAGTTTGGACGGGTACAGCACCCCCAGTTCGGGCCGGTAGGTGACCCGGTCCGGGGTGACGAACTCGATCGTCGAACGGCGGTCGCCGGCGTCGAGCACGGTGGCCTCGGCCACCCCGAGATGGCGTTCGATCTGCCGGTCGTTGCGCCAGGCGCCCAGCACCAGCAGCACCGACTGCAATGTCACCAGGCACGCGGCGATGACGATGCCGATCCGGATCCGCCGCAGGATGCGTCCGCTCCTGGTCTCGCCCGGCTCGCCGTGCAGGTGCGGCCGCACCGCGTCCCAGACCGGCCGCAGCCGCTCCAGCAGCTGCCTCACAGGCTGGCCTTGATCGAGGCGTGCAGCGCGCGCAGCGAGGACCGGTCGGCCTTCACCTCCAGCACCCGCATCGCGTCCTGCGGCGCGGCGAGCACGTCGGCCAGCTCGCCGACCTCGATCTGGCGGCTGTCGACGTGGTAGGCCCGGCACAGGGCGCCGACGTCCACGTCGTGCGGGGTGCCGAAGACCCGTGAGGACACATCGGAGAAGCGGGGGTCGCCCTGCTCGAGCAGCTCGAAGATGCCCCCGCCGTTGTCGTTGGACACCACGATCGTCAGCTGGCGCGGCGTGGGTTCGGTGGGCCCGATCAGCAGGCCCGAGCTGTCGTGCACGAACGTCAGGTCGCCGATCAGCGCGACCGTGCGTCCGGCTGCGCGGTCGCCGGCCGCCTCGAAGGCCAGCGCCGCCCCGATCGCGCTCGACACCGTCCCGTCGATCCCGGCCACCCCGCGGTTGGACCGCACCTGCACCCCGGGAGTGCTCATCCCGACCAGCGCCAGATCGCGCACCGGGTTCGACGCGCCCAGCACCAGCTGCTCGCCGGGGCGCATCGCGTCGGCCACCGCGGCCGCGACGTGCAGGCCGGTGGTGAGC
>NZ_JBSWXU010000123.1:0-15525 GCF_056160785.1 Mycobacterium sp. ABE4_509
GGCTGGACGCGCTGGACGTGGCCCGCCTGGGGCGCCGCCTGCTGCGCCGGCCCGAGCCCACACCGGTTCCGGTCGAGCAGCGCTTCTGGTACCGGGGTGCGCACGCCGTGATGCGCCGCGCCCTGCCGCTGGGCCTGGCCGTCGTCATCCTGCTGTTGGTGCTCGGTGCGCCGTTCCTGGGGGTGCGTTGGGGCTTCCCCGACGACCGGGTGCTGCCCGCCTCGAGTTCGGCCCATCAGGTCGGCGACGCCCTGCGCCAGGACTTCTCCGACAACACCGACGCCGCGGTGACGGTGGTGATCCCCGACAGCGCCGGGCTGACCGCGGCCGACGTGTCCGACTACGCGGCCGCGCTGTCCCAGGTAGCCGACGTCGCGGCGGTGTCCGCCCCGACCGGGACCTTCGTCGAGGGGGCCCGCACCGGCGGACCGTCCGCGCCGGCCGGCGAGCGCGACGGCAGCATGTTCCTGACCGTCGCGAGCACCGCGCCGCTGTTCTCCGAGGCCTCGGAGAACCAGCTCGACGGCCTGCACGCCGTGGACGGCCCCGGTGGGCGCACCGTGCAGATGACCGGCACCGCCCAGACCAACCGCGACAGCGTCGACGCGATCACCTCGACCCTGCCGCTGGTGCTCGGGCTGATCGCCGTCATCATGTTCGCGCTGTTGTTCCTGCTCACCGGCAGTGTGGTGGTGCCGCTGAAAGCCCTGGTGCTCAACATGCTGTCGCTCACCGCCGCGTTCGGCGCCCTGGTGTGGATCTTCCAGGACGGCCATCTCGGCGGGCTGGGCACCACCCCGACCGGCACCCTGGTGGCGAACATGCCGGTGCTGCTGTTCTGCATCGCCTTCGGCCTGTCGATGGACTACGAGGTGTTCCTGGTCGCCCGCATCCGCGAGTTCTGGCTGCAGCCGGGGGTGTCCAACGATGAGGCGGTGGCGCTGGGCATCGCCCACACCGGCCGCGTGATCACCGCCGCCGCGCTGGTCATGTCGATCTCGTTCGCCGCGCTGATCGCGGCGAGCACGTCGGTGATGCGGATGTTCGGTCTCGGCCTGACGCTGGCGGTGCTCGTCGACGCGACCCTGGTGCGCATGGTGCTGGTGCCCGCGTTCATGCGGCTGATGGGCGGGGCGAACTGGTGGGCGCCGAACTGGTTGAGACGAATCCACGACCGCCTGGGCATCGACGAGGAGCCGGCGGCACAATCGAATGACAACGAAGATGCGGAACGGATCACCACATGACCGCCAATACCCACGACACCAACCCCATCAGCGTCATCGCCGGCGTCCAGGGAGCGCTGCCACCACACCGCTACAGCCAGCACGAGATCACCGAGACCTTCCTGCAGGCGCCGGCGTTCACCGATCTCGGTGACGTGGTGCGGGCCCTGCACGAGCACGCGAAGGTCAACTCGCGCCACTTCGTGCTTCCCCTGGACCGCTACACCACGCTGACCGACTTCGGCGAAGCCAACGACCTCTACCTCGAGCACGCCCTCGACCTGGCCTGCGAGGCGCTGACCGCCGCGCTGGACGAGGCCGGACTGCGCCCCAGCGATCTCGACATGATCATGACCACCACCGTCACCGGCATCGCGGTGCCGTCGCTGGACGCCCGGATCGCCGGGCGGCTGGGGCTGCGACCCGACATCCGCCGGATCCCGTTGTTCGGGCTCGGCTGTGTGGCCGGCGCGGCGGGCATCGCCCGCATGCACGACTATCTGCGCGGGGCACCGGACCACGTCGCCGCGCTGGTGTCGGTGGAGCTGTGCTCGCTGACCTACCCGGCGGTCGAGCCGACCATGGCCAGCCTGGTCGGCAGCGCGCTGTTCGGTGACGGCGCGGCCGCCGTGGTCGCCGCCGGGGAGAACCGCGCCGGAGCGATCGACGCCGCTGGACCCGAGGTGCACGACTCCCGCAGCCGGATGTATCCGGACTCGCTGGACACGATGGGCTGGAAGATCGGGCACACCGGTTTCCAGCTGGTGCTGGCGCCCAATCTGCCCGAGCTGATCGACCGGTACCTCGCCGAGGACATGACCGGCTTCCTCGCCGATCACGGCATGAGCGTCGGTGACATCGCCGCCTGGGTGTCGCATCCCGGCGGCCCCAAGGTCATCGAGGCGATCAACGCCGCGCTCGGGCTCCCCGAGGACGCGCTCGAGTTGACGTGGCGCTCCCTGGCCGAGGTCGGCAACCTGTCGTCGTCGTCGGTGCTGCACGTGCTGCGCGACACCCGCGCGAAGAAGCCGCCGGCCGGCGAGCCCGGCCTGCTGATGGCGATGGGCCCGGGGTTCTGCTCCGAGCTCGTGCTGCTGCGCTGGACATAGGAGCCCGCCGATGCTCGCCTATACCCTGCTCATCGCCCTGGTCGCCGTCGAACGCGTCGCCGAGCTGGTCGTCTCCCAACGGAACCTGAAGTGGAGCAGGGCCCAGGGCGGCGTCGAGTACGGCGCCGGCCACTACCCGGTGATGGTGGTGCTGCACACCGCACTGCTGGCCGCCTGCCTGTTCGAAGCGGCCCACCGCGAGTTCCTGCCCGCCCTGGGGTGGCCGATGCTGGCTCTCGTGATTGCCGCTCAGGGACTGCGGTGGTGGTGCATCGCCACCCTGGGCCGGCAGTGGAACACCCGCGTCGTCGTCGTCCCCGACGCCGGCCGTGTCACCGGCGGCCCCTACCGGTTCATCCCGCACCCGAACTACGTCGCGGTGGTCGTGGAGGGGTTCGCGCTGCCGCTGGTGCACTCGGCGTGGATCACCGCGCTGGCGTTCACCGTCCTCAACGCCGCGCTGCTGTGGACCCGGATCTCGGTGGAGAACACCGCGCTGCAGACCCTGAGCGACCCCCGGCCTCCGAGGTGATCGATCTGGTGGTCGCCGGGGGCGGGCCCGCGGGCCTGGCCACCGCGATCCACGCCGCCCGGGCCGGGCTGCACACCGTCGTCGTCGAGAAGCGCACCGGCCTGATCGACAAGGCCTGCGGCGAGGGCCTGATGCCGCACGCGGTGGGTCAGTTGCGGCAGCTCGGCGCGGACCCGGCGGGCAAACCGTTCCTGGGGATCTCCTATTTCGACGCCGGACACCACGTCACCGCCCGGTTCGGCTCCGGAGCCGGTCTGGGGGTGCGGCGCACGACGCTGCACGCGGCGCTGCTGGCCGAGGCTCGGGCGGCCGGGGTCGAGATGGTGCACGACAAGGTCGGCCCGGTGAGCCAGGACGCCGACGGGGTGACGGTCAACGGGCTGCGCAGCCGTTATCTCGCCGCGGCCGACGGCCTGCACTCCCCGATCCGGACCGCGCTGGGTCTGGAGCGCCCGGCCGGCGGGACCCGCCGGTGGGGTATCAAGCGGCACGTCGAGGTGGCGCCGTGGAGCGAGTTCGTCGAGGTGTACTGGGCGGGCGGGCGGGCGGGACCGGGCGCTGCGGGGGCCGGGGCGGCCGCGGAAGCCTATGTGACTCCGGTGGCCGACGACTGTGTCGGGATCGCCGTCCTGACGTCGCGGCAGGGCCGCTTCGAGCAGCATCTCGAGGCGTTTCCGGAGTTGCGGGAACGCCTCGACGGGCACGCCCACCAGCCGGACCGGGCGGCCGGCCCGCTGCGCCAGCGGGTGCGCAGCCGGGTGGCGGGGCGGGTGCTGCTGGTCGGTGACGCGGCCGGCTACGTCGACGCGCTGACCGGTGAGGGGCTGGGTCTGGCGTTCGCGGCGTCGCGGCTGCTGGTCGACAGCGTGGTCGCCGACCGGCCGCAGGACTACGAACGGCACTGGCGCCGCGCGACCCGGCGCTACCGGATACTGACCGCGGGGATGCTGCACGCGAGCACATCACCGCTGCGCTCCTTCATCGTGCCCGCTGCCAGCACCTTCCCGCGCGTGTTCAGCGGGGCGGTCAACCTGCTAGGCAACTAGGAGCCTGCTGGGCAATCCGACGATCTCCACATCGTCGGCTAGCGCGGAGTTCACATTCCGGACTCTGTTGAGAAACACGTGCGCGACACAATGACGCGTCCCCGCCTTGCCACGGCCACACCTGTAGGAGCCGCAGTGACCGATGTCGTGAACTCCACGTCGGACGAATCCACCGATCACAACGGGGCGCCGGTCGGTCCCACCGGACAAACCCGCTCCGGCATGACTGCCGACGCGCTGCGCGCGGCGGTGTCCGATCACCTGGTCTATTCGATCGCCCGCCCGCCGGCGGTGCTGACCCCCGAGCACTACTACAAGGCGCTGTCGCTGGCGGTGCGTGACCGGATGCAGAAACGCTGGATGGCGACCACACAGGACTGGCTGGATCTGTCCTGCAAGGTCACCTGCTACCTGTCGGCGGAGTTCCTGATGGGCCCGCAGCTGGGCAACAACCTGCTCAACCTGGGCATCGAGGCGCAGGCACGCGAGGCGCTGGCCGACCTGGGCCAGGACCTCGACGTGATCCTGGACTGCGAGGGCGAGCCCGGGCTGGGCAACGGCGGCCTGGGCCGGCTGGCGGCCTGCTATCTGGACTCGATGGCCACCCTGGAGCGTCCGTCGATCGGATACGGCATCCGCTACGAATTCGGCATCTTCAAGCAGGATCTCGCCGACGGCTGGCAGGTCGAGAAGACCGACAACTGGCTGGTGCACGGCAATCCGTGGGAGATCGACAAGCCGGACGCCACCTACACGGTGAACTGGGGCGGTCACACCGAGGAGTACGAGGACGTCACCGGCAAGTTCCGGGTGCGCTGGGTGCCGCAGCGGGTCCTCAAGGGCGTCTCCTACGACACCCCGGTGCAGGGCTACGGCGTCAACACCTGCAACACCCTGACGTTGTGGAGCGCCCGGGCCGTGGAGTCGTTCGCCCTCGACGCGTTCAACACCGGCGACTTCTACAAGGCCGTCGACGACGAGGTCGTCTCCGAGACGGTGTCCAAGGTGCTCTACCCCAACGACGAGCCGGAGGCGGGTAAGCGGCTGCGGCTGCTGCAGCAGTACTTCTTCGTGACGTGCTCGCTGCAGGACATCCTGAACATCCACCTGCAGCGCGCACACCTGCCGCTGAGCGCGCTGCCGGACAAGTGGGCGATCCAGCTCAACGACACCCACCCCTCGATCGCGGTGGCCGAGTTGATGCGGCTGCTGATCGACGACTACCAGTTGTCCTGGGATGCCGCCTGGGACCTGACCGTGCGGACCTTCGGCTACACCAACCACACGCTGCTGCCCGAAGCGCTCGAGACGTGGCCGCTGCGGATCTTCGGTGACGCATTGCCGCGGCACCTCGAGTTGATCTACGAGATCAACGAGCGCTTCCTCGAGCAGGTGCGCGATTGCTTCCCCGGTGACGACGAGCGGCTGTCGCGGATGTCGCTGATCGGGGAGAACGACGGCAAGTGTGTGCGGATGGCACACCTGGCCACGGTGGGCAGCCACACCGTCAACGGTGTCGCGGCGCTGCACTCCGAGCTGTTGAAGGCCAGCGTGCTCAAGGACTTCTACGAGATGTGGCCCGAGCGGTTCGGCAACGTCACCAACGGGGTGACGCCGCGGCGGTTCCTGGCGTTGTCCAACCCGGGGCTGCGCGAGCTGCTCGACGACACCATCGGTTCCGGCTGGATCACCGACCTGAGCCGGCTCAGCGGGCTGGAGTCGTTCGTCGACGATCAGGCGTTCCGGGCGCGGTGGCGCGAGGTCAAGCGCGCCAACAAGGCGCGGCTGGCCGAATACGTGCACACCACCACCGGCATCGAGCTGGATCCGACGTGGATGTTCGACGTCCAGGTCAAGCGGATCCACGAGTACAAGCGCCAGCACCTGATGGTGCTGCACATCATCGCGCTGTACCACCGGCTCAAGAACAACCCGGGCCTGGTGATCCCGCCGCGGGTGTTCATCTTCGGCGGCAAGGCAGCGCCCGGTTATTTCATGGCCAAACGCATCATCAAGTTGATCACCGCTGTCGGCGACACCGTCAACCACGACCCGGAGGTCAACCGGTTCCTGAAGGTGGTGTTCCTGCCGAACTTCAACGTCAAGAACGCGCATCTGATCTATCCGGCGGCCAACCTCTCCGAGCAGATCTCGACGGCCGGCAAGGAGGCCTCGGGCACCGGGAACATGAAGTTCATGATCAACGGGGCGCTCACGATCGGCACGCTGGACGGGGCGAACGTGGAGATCCGTCAGGAGGCCGGCGCGGAGAACTTCTTCCTGTTCGGGCTCACCGAGGGTCAGGTCGAAAAGGTCAAGGCGGAGGGCTACCGGCCGATCGACCGCGTCGACTCCGACCCGGAGCTGGCGGCGGTGCTCGAGTTGATCGCGCGCGGGGAGTTCACCCACGGGGACACCGAGACGCTGCGCCCGATCGTGGACAATCTGATCCACCACGACCCGTTCCTGGTGCTGGCCGACTACCGGTCCTACGTCAACTGCCAGGACGAGGTCAGCAAGGCCTGGCTGGACGGGGACAGCTGGTCGCGGATGTCGATCCGCAACACCGCCCGCAGCGGCAAGTTCTCCTCGGACAGGGCGATCCGCGAGTACTGCGAGCAGATCTGGGGTGTCGGCCCGATGTCGGTCGACCTGTCCTAGCGCCTGGCAATTTCGGTGCGACCAGTCGCGGATACCGCGACTGGTCACACCGAAATCACCCGTAGAGCGGCGCGCTCTCAGGTGCCGTCGGCACCGTCGGCCCCCGCTGCGCCGTCGGCACCGTCGCCGGCAGCCCCTGCCCCGCCGGTGCCACCACCTCCTCCAGCACCGCCGGGCGCGGTCGAGTTCCTGCCCTGGTCTCCGCCGTCACCGCCGTCACCGCCGTCACCACCGTCGCCGCCAACCCCGTCGGTGCTGGCCCCACCACCACCACCGAAACCTCCGGGTCCGCCGGCCGCATCTTCGCCGATCCCACCGTTGCCGCCGGCGCCACCGTAACCGCCGTCGCCACCGTCGCCAGTCTCACTCGCCCCGCCGGAGCCACCCCCGCCACCGGAACCACCCGGCGCCTCCCCGAGGCCCACGTTCAGGCCGTCTGCGAACGCACCGTTGCCGCCGGACCCGCCGGAGCCGCCCGATCCACCATCGCCGGCAACGCTCGAACCACCGGCACCACCCACGCCACCGTTGCCACCGATCGATTCCAAGTTCGCGTCTCGCGCGTTACCACCGGAGCCGCCGCTCCCGCCCGATCCGCCGTCGCCGGTGCCACCAGCCCCGCCAGAGCCGCCGGCCCCGCCATCGCCACCGTTGGACGCGATGAAGCCGTCACTGGTCGCCGATCCGCCAGCACCACCAGTACCACCGGCGCCACCGGCGGCAGCACCGTCACCACCGGCACCACCAGCACCTCCGGCGCCGCCGCTGTCGTCACCTTGGCCGCTGCGGCCGCCGGCACCCCCTGCACCGCCGGCACCGCCAGCACCGCCGTCGTCACCGGAACTGCCTCCGCCGATTCCACCAGCGCCACCGGCACCGCCCTGAGCATCTACGGAACTACCCTGGCCGCCGTCACCGCCGTCACCGCCGGCCCCACCGGCGCCACCTACCCCGTCGACACTGTTACCCCCGCCCCCGCCCGCACCACCGGCGCCGGCATTGGCGGAGTCCGGGCCCCTATTGGCCGTGTTGGTGACGTTGCCGTCGCCGCCGACACCCCCGGCACCCCCGGCACCCCCGGCACCCGACCCGCTGTCACCGCCGACACCACCGTCTCCACCGGCGCCACCGTCACCTGCGCCATTGACGTTCGCATCGGTACCGCCGCCGACACCGCCAACACCACCGGCACCGCCGGCACCGCCGTCGCCGGATTCACTCGCGCCGCCGGCACCACCAGCGCCTCCAGCGCCACCAACGACGTCACCGAGGGCCAATGCGCCGTCGCCGTTGCCTCCGCCGACACCACCGGCGCCACCGGTACCGCCGGCGCCACCAGCTCCCGAGACGCTGGCCCCGCCGGTACCACCCGTACCGCCGACCCCTCCGAGCGCCCCTTCCCTCACGCCGCCGTCGGCGCCGTTGGCTCCGCCATTTCCGCCGGCACCACCGGCACCGCCAGCACCGCCAGCACCTGAGACGCTGGCCCCGCCGGCACCACCGGCACCGCCGGCACCGCCGTCGGCGAAGTCGGGTTCTTCGAAGTTGTCAGTGGCGGTGGCGCCACCATTTCCACCGACGCCACCGGCGCCGCCGACACCACCGTTGCCGGCCGCGCTGGCCCCGCCAGCACCACCGCCGCCACCGACACCGCCGTTGCCCTGTCCGCCTACGAGCGGGGTCTCCGCACCGTCACCGCCGGCTCCGCCCTCACCGCCGGCACCCCCGTCACCTTGTCGGTCTCCGGCACCACCGACTCCCCCGGCTCCGCCCGTTCCGCCGGCTCCGCCGTTGCCGTCGAGGACGCCGGACACACCGTCGGCACCAGCACCACCGACACCACCAACACCACCCGCACCGCCGACGGCACCAGCACCGCCAAGACCGCCCACACCACCGTCGCCGCCACGCCCGTCCAGGACACCGGACACACCGTCGGCACCAGCACCACCGGCACCACCGGCACCACCGTTCCCGAGGTTGCCCTGCGTACCGGCCGCTCCGGTTGTCTCGCCGCCGCCGCCTGCACCACCGGCACCGCCAGTTCCCCCGGCTCCACCCGTTCCGCCCGCGCCGCCGTTGCCATCCAGGACTCCGGACACACCGTCGGCACCAGCACTACCGACACCACCAACACCACCCGTACCGCCGTCGCCACCGGAGCCACCGACGCCGCGCCGCCCGCTCGCGGTGCCACCGGCCCCCCCGACGCCGCCTGACGTACCGACCGCACCGTCGACGCCGGAGCCGCCGATCCCACCGGCGCCGCCGGCACCACCAGCGCCGCCAGACCCGCCGACGCCGACCGTCCCGAACGCATCACCACCGGCACCACCAGCACCACCTGGAGCAGCAACAATCTGGCCACCCGCATCGTCTCCGGCGGCACCACCGGCACCACCAGCACCACCGGCCCCGCCCGTACCGGCCCGTGCGACGACGTCTCCGCCCGCGCCCCCGACACCGGCTGCGCCGCCGACGCTGTCACCTCCGGCGTCAGCACCCCCGGCTCCGCCGTCACCACCAGATCCGCCGGACCCACCGCCGCCCAGGATTACGGTAGCGCTGGCCCCACCGGCTCCACCGTTACCACCGACTCCGCCCACGCTGTCGGCTTGGGCACCCAAGGTGTCACCACCGTCACCACCGGCACCACCGGCGCCACCAGCACCACCGATACTGAACACTCCGAAAGCGTTGCCAGCGCCACCACCGGCGCCGCCGGCACCGCCGCCACCACCGATGCTGTTCGCGCCGGAAGCCTCACCTGCAGCGCCACCGGCACCACCAGCACCACCGGCACCGCCGATCCCGATGAACGAGCCGCCGCGACCAGCGTTGCCACCGGCACCACCAGCGCCACCAAGGCTGTCCACCTGGGCGGTGCCAGAACCGTCACCGCCGGCGCCGCCGTCACCCCCGGCTCCGCCGACGCCGATCAGCAAGCCCCCACCACCGCCGGCCCCGCCTGCCCCACCGGCTCCTCCGTCGGCCCCGCCACCACCCGAGCCATCGAGGCCCTCGCCGCCGTCGCCACCTCGTCCGCCGGTGCCGAACAAGACAGCGTCACCACCAGCACCACCGGCAGCACCTGCCCCGCCGGTGCCGCCGGCTCCGCCGTTCCCGAAGATCGCCCCACCCGTACCGCCGGCCCCGCCTGCTTGGCCGGATATGGTGCCGGCCCCGCCCGCTCCGCCGTTACCGAACAGTCCCGCGTCACCACCGCTACCGCCGTTGGCTCCGTCACCGCCATTGCCGAACAACAAACCACCGTTGCCACCGTTGCACGCACTGCCCACACAGTCCGGCGCGGCATCCACACCGTTACCGATCAACCACCCGCCCGGCCCGAACACCGGCCGTCTCGGCGGCAGCGCCGCGGCCAACGCGGTCGGCGTCGGCACCACGGTGTCGCCAGCCCGCGCGGCAGCACGCCCAAGCCGGCCACCGCCGCCGTTCAGCCACCACCACTGGTCATCCGACACCGGACCGAGCGGAATGAGAACCGACTCGTTCGACACCAACCGCACGTCGTACGAGCCGATTTCGCGTGCGCGGGCTTCGAATCCGCCGACGGCACCCGGCGACCCGACCCCAGCTCCGGCCACCACGCCAGCGCCGAAAACCACTGCGGCCCCCGCACCCGCACCCCGGCGGGCCCACACCGACCGGCACTCCGAAATGATTCCGCGCTTCACCCACACAACCGCCACCCCCGACACAAGGAGAGATGTCGAGAAACAGCGCTGTATCCCTAGGAGAATTGACGTCTCCGATACTCGGCTAATTAGCTGACAACCGTCAATTCGAATTGGCAGGTGTCCACAAAAATTAACCCAACCGACCACTTAGCCACCGAAAGTGGGAACGAGACCGCTCTCGCCGCGGCCGCCGGCGCTTGCAATTTCGGTGTGACCAGTCGCGGATACCGCGACTGGTCACACCGAAATCACCCGTAGATGCCGCGCTCCAGGGCGCGCAGCAACGCCACCGCTGAGGCGATGTCGTGCTGCTCACCGGAGGCGTCCAGGGCGTCGCCGAGCATCCGCGCCCAGATGCCGCGCAGCCTGGTGAGGTTCTGTGCGGATTTGGCGGTGCCGCGCAGCAACGTCTGACGGTTGTCGGCGGGATCGACAGCCCGCTCGACCATGCCTTTGGTCTCCAGGTCGCGCAGGGCCCGGCTCATGTTGCTGCGCTGCAGGCCGGTGGCGGCGGCCACGGCACTGGGGCTGACGTCGGGGTGGTGGTCGACGTAGCGCATCACCGTCACCTCGGTCAACGACAGTTCCACCAGTGACGGGTCGCCGGCGACCTGGGCTTTCACCGCGCGCCCCAGCGCCAGCACGAGGTCGGCCAGGTCGGCGAGCTGTTCTTCGCGGGGTTGCACGATTCCAGCTTACCTGATAATTATTGAATGATAACTATCATCTGATAATTCTACGTTCGAGGTGTTCCATGACCACAGCCGTCGCTCTCCCGCCGCACCGGGCGGCCACTCCCCGCATCACCCTCGGGCTGCTGGCCACCCTCGCGCTGTTGTCGGCGGTCGCTCCGTTCTCCACCGACCTGTACCTGCCCGCATTCCCCGAGATGGTCACCGATCTGCGGACCTCCCCAGCCACGGTGCAGCTGACACTGACCGCCTGCCTGCTCGGGCTGGCCGTCGGACCACTGGTCTTCGGCCCCTGGTCGGACCGGATCGGGCGGGTGCGCCCCCTGGTGACGGGCTCGGCGATCTGCGTGCTGGCCAGCCTGGCCGCGGCGCTGGCCCCGACCGTCGAGGTGCTGATCGCGGCACGCTTCGTGCAGGGGCTGACCGGCGCGGCCGGCATGGTGATCGGCCGGGCCGTCATCTCCGACCTGGCCACCGGCCGAACAGCCGCACGGGCGTTCAGCCTGATGATGCTGGTGGGCGGTATCGCCCCGATCGCAGCCCCGCTGGCCGGCGGCTTCATCGTCGGGCCGTTGGGGTGGCGCGGCGCGCTGGCAGTCATCCTGGTGCTGTCGATACTGATGCTCGTCGCGGTGCTCGCAGTGGTCCGCGAAACCCACACCGAAGCGCGCCGGGCCGAGGTGCGCGAACACCGCGTCACCGCCGGGTCGCCGCTGCGGGACCTGACCAGCCGCGCGTTCACCGGGCACCTGATCGCGTTCGGCTTCTCGTTCGCGGCGATGATGGCCTACATCTCGGCGTCGCCGTTCGTCTACCAGACGATGATGGGGATGACCACGGTGGAGAACGGCGCCATGTTCGGCACCAACGCGGTGGGACTGCTCGCGATGAGCGCGCTCAGCGCGCGGCTCGTCACCCGCTTCGACCCCCGCGCGGTCGCCGGGTGCGGGCTGGCGGTCATCCTGGCCTCCGGCGCCGGAGTGCTGGTGATCGCATCGCTTCCGGTCGCTGCGGGCTGGCTGGCGGTGCCGCTGTTCACCGGAGTCGCGGGCATGGGGTTGATCTACGGCAACACCACCGCGCTGGCGCTGGCCGCCGTACCCCGCGCGGCCGGGACGGCGTCGGCCGTGCTCGGGTTCACCCAGTTCGTGCTGGCCGCAGCGGTTTCCCCGCTGGTCGGTCTCGGCGGTGAGCACACCGCGGTGCCGCTGGGCATCGTGATGGTGAGCTCGGCGCTGGTGGCGTGCGCCGGGTTCGCCTACGCCCGCCCGCGGATCGGGCGCGCCCAGTGACCGTGAGGGGCGCCGGGCGCGCCAGATCCGCCGGGTAACAAGGTGGTCACTGCCCCGCGCGTCCACGGGTCGGCGCCCGTCGGGCTGTTAACTTCGCCAAGCGTGACGTCCTTCGGGCTGCAGCTTCGCCGTGCCGGCGCGCGTGTCGCCGCCGTGGCACTGCTCGCCGCGACAGCGCTGACGGCAGGCGTGGTCCCGCAGGCACAGGCGTTCTCGCCCGAAGGGCTCCCCGTCGAGATGCTCACCGTGCCCTCGCCGTCGATGGGCCGCGACATCCGGGTGCAATTCCAGAACGGCGGACCACATTCGGTGCTGCTGCTCGACGGGCTGCGCGCCCAGGAGGACTTCAACGGCTGGGACATCAACACTGCGGCCTTCCAGTGGTTTCACGAGTCTGGGATATCGGTGATCATGCCGATCGGCGGACAGTCCAGCTTCTACGCCGACTGGTACCGGCCGGCCAAGGGCAATGGCGTCACCCAGACCTACAAGTGGGAGACGTTCCTGACCCGCGAGCTCCCCACCTGGCTGGCGGAAAACCGTGGACAAGACCCGTTCGGCAATGCCGTTGTGGGCCTGTCGATGTCGGGTAGCGCAGCGCTGACCTTGGCCGCCTGGTACCCACGTCAGTACAAGTTCGCCGCCTCCCTGTCGGGCTATCTGGCACCGTCACAGGGCTTGTGGCCCACCCTGATCGACATCGCGATGCAGGACTCGGGCGGCTTCGACGCGGTCGACATGTGGGGTACCCCCGGCTCGCAGGCGTGGCTGCGCAGCGACCCCACCCTCAACATCAACCGCCTGGTCGCCAACCGCACCGCCCTGTGGGTCTACTGCGGCAACGGGGTCACTTCCGACCTCGACGACGGCGCCAACCTCGGGGCGCAATTCGGTGCGCAGTACCTGGAGAACATCACCCGCAGCAGCAACCAGGAGTTCCGCGACAAGTACCTGGCCGCCGGTGGACGCAATGCGGTGTTCAACTTCCCGCCCAACGGCACCCACACCTGGGCCTACTGGGGTGCGCAGCTGCAGGCGATGAAGCCCGATATCGTGCGGCTACTGACCACGCCACCGCCCCCGCCGCCACCACCGGCCCCGCTCCCGGCGGTGCCCACGCCGGCGGCGCCGGTCGCTCCGGCCGGGTAGCACTCCTTCGACAACCTCGAGGCGTTGTCGAGCTGACGCGCCGTGATCCGTCCGCCGAGGTCACGCCCGGGAAACGACCGTCACAGCACATTCACCGGGCATCCTGGGCGCCAGCGGACCAGGATGGCGTCATGGACCACGTCAGCTTCATCCCGACGGCCGGGCAGTTGAACTACACGTTCGGGGGTGCGACGCCGGTGCTGACCGTCAAACCGCCCGCGGTGCTCACGCTGTGGACCGAGGACGCCTACGGCGGGCGGATCACCAGCGCCTCCGACGTCGCCACCACCGCGTTGGACACCGAGGACCTCAACCCGCAGACCGGGCCGTTCTACATCGACGGCGCCGAGCCCGGTGACACCCTGGCGATCCACCTGGTCGACCTGACCCCGGCGCGCAGCTGGGGTGCGTCGACGTTGATCCCGTTCTTCGGCGGTCTGACCAGTGTGCCCGCCAGCCCGACGCTGCAGGACCCGTTGACCGAGCGGACCTGGATCTACGAATACGACTCCGCGGCAAGGACTGTGACGTTCTGCGCGCAGCGCAGCGACTTCTCGGTCGACCTGCCCGCGAACCCGATGCTGGGCACCGTCGGCGTCGCCCCGGCCCGGCGGGAGGTGCGCAGCTCACTGGTGCCCGACGTGTTCGGCGGCAACATGGACACCCCGGAGATGGCCGCCGGCGCGACCTGCTATCTGCGGGTCAACGTGCCCGGGGCGCTGTTCTCCCTGGGTGACGGGCACTACCGCCAAGGTGAGGGTGAGTCGTGCGGAACCGCGGTGGAGGGGGCGATGCACGTCACCGCGATCGTCGAGCTGATCAAGGGTGGCGGTCCGGCCTGGCCGCGGCTGGAGACCGACACCCACCTGATGGCAGTGGGGTCGGGGCGCCCGCTCGAGGAGGCGTGGCGCGCCGGACAGGTGGAGATGATCACCTGGCTGGGCGAGTTGTACGGGCTGGACCGTCTCGATGCCTATCAGCTGCTCACCCAGATCTCGCTGGCCCCGCTGGCCAACGTGGTCGACACCAACTACAGCTCGGTGACCAAGCTCGACAAACGGCTGCTGCCCACCGCGGCGGCCTACGCCGGTGTGCACGCCGAGCTGCGTTCGGCGGCAAAGGCTCTGGGTTCCATCAACTACTAGCGAACCATCACCTACTAGGAAGGACTGTCATGGATCTCGGCTTGTCAGGCAAGCGATTCGCGGTGAGCGGCGGCACCCGCGGCATCGGGCGTGCAGTGGTGGAAGGTCTGCTCGCCGAAGGCGCCGCGGTGGCGTACTGCGCGCGCACCGCCGAGGCGGTGGCCGAGGCGCAGGCCCAGTTGTCCGCGGACGGGGCCACCGCGGTCGGCACCGCGGTCGACGTTGGCGACCCGGCCGCGCTGGCCGCCTGGGTGAACGACTCGGCCGAGACGCTGGGCGGACTCGACGGAGTGGTCGCCAACGTCAGCGCCCTGGCCATCCCGGATTCGGCGGAGAACTGGCAGACCACGTTCCAGGTGGACCTGATGGGCACCGTCGGGTTGTGCGATGCGGCGCTGCCGCACCTGCTGGCCTCGGACAGCGGGTCGATCGTGACGATCTCGAGTGTGTCGGGGCGCGAGGTCGACTTCGCCTCCGGGCCGTACGGCACGTTCAAGGCCGCGATCATCCATTACACCCAGGGCCTGGCCTTCAAGTTGGCCGGCCAGGGTGTGCGGGCCAACTCGGTCAGCCCCGGCAACACCTACTTCCCCGGCGGGGTGTGGGCCGACATCGAGCAGAACAACCCGGAGTTGTTCGCCACCGCACTGGGCATGAACCCGACCGGCCGGATGGCCACGCCCACCGAGATCGCCAACGCCGTGGTGTTCCTGTCCAGTTCGGCGGCCAGTTTCATCACCGGCACCAACCTGGTGGTCGACGGTGCGCTGACCCGCGGCGTGCAGTTGTGATTTCGGCGTGGGGGGGGGGGGGGGGGGGGGAGGAAAAAAAGAAAGCGGAGGGTCATAGATAGGCGTCAGCCGGGTGGAGAGTTGGGAGCTGATGCCCGCGGCAATCGAGATGGCACGCCGGCACGACACGACGGTGATCGTAGAGGCCGCGGTGGCCGGACGGGAGCTGGAATGTGGCGTG
>NZ_JBSWXU010000124.1:0-15524 GCF_056160785.1 Mycobacterium sp. ABE4_509
GCCGTGGCCGGCCTGGCGGCGCTGCTCACCCTCGCCGCCGCACGGTCCAAAGGTAAGGCGCTGACCGCGCTCGGGGTGTCGGCGCTGCTGGTGGGGGCGGCGGGGTGGGCCGGCATCGAGGTGGGGGCCGGCTACGTCGACCAAGCGCTGAACCAGACCACCGGTGACATCCGCACCGTCGCCGAGGTCATGGTCGCCCACGCCGAAGACAGCCTGCACCACTGGCTCAACATCACCCTGCTCGCCGGCGGGGCGCTGGTGGTGCTGGGTGTGATCGTGGCCGTCGTGGGTGGCCTGGTGGGTGGGCGAACCCGGTCGTAGCCGGCGCGCAGCGCGGTCCTGGCCGTTGCCGACGCGGTGGCTCTACCATCGGGTATGTCCGTTCCCACGGCGACGCTGTGCCTGACCGTCGACAACCTCGGTCGAGCCCGCGAGATCGGCAACGGCAGCGCGGTCAGGCCCGATCCCGACGAACCCGGCCTCAAGATCGGCCTGCCCAGAGCGCTCGACCTGTTCGCCGAACTCGACGTGACGGCGACCTTCTTCATCGAGGGATGGAACGGGCTGCACCACCCGCAGGCCGTCGAAGCGATAACCGAGGCAGGCCACGAAGTCGGGTTGCACGGCTGGGTCCACGAGAAGTGGGCGGCGCTGGACGACGACCGCCAGGAAATCCTGCTGTGGGACGGTACCGCCGCGCTGCGTCGCGCCGGCGCCGACCCGCGCGGGTTCCGCGCGCCCGGAGGATATCGAGGCAGCCGCACTGCGGCGGTGCTGGCCGATCTCGGCTACCGCTACGACAGCAGCATCGACGAGGACACCGAAGCAGACCCGCTGTCGGTGCGGGTGTTGGACAACGGCATCGTGGTCGTACCTTGGCATTGGGACATGAACGACTACTGGCAGTACCACCTGCATCCTGCCGGGCCGCGCAGCGAAGCCGCGGTGGGCGAGTACTGGTCGCAGGTCCTCGACGGAGTGGCCGAAACCGGTGGCCTCGTCACCTTGACTGTGCACCCGTTCGTCTCGTTCGCCGACGACGCCAGGTTCGGCGTCGTGCGCGCGTTGCTGACCGAGGTCGCCGAGTCGTCGCGCTGGCAGGTGAAGAACGCGGCCGCGCTCGCCGCGGTCGGCTGATCCCGGCGGTCGGCGTTCGCGCTAGGCGTTCTTGGCGACGAAACGGCGCAGCAACGGCCAGCCCGCCGCAACGTTGACCACGACACCGCCGACGAGGTAGGGCCACCAGGTGCCGTGCTCGACCGCGACCCAGAAGGCCTTGGCGGCCCAGTAGGGCGGCAGGACACCGAAAGCGAGATCGGCCGGGGACT
This sequence comes from Mycobacterium sp. ABE4_509, assembly GCF_056160785.1. Lineage (NCBI taxonomy): Bacteria > Bacillati > Actinomycetota > Actinomycetes > Mycobacteriales > Mycobacteriaceae > Mycobacterium > Mycobacterium sp. ABE4_509. The sequence continues at coordinate 1,329 of NZ_JBSWXU010000124.1, forward strand.
CGAGGAACCAAGCCAGGCAGGGTATTCCGGCGATCAGCAGCCCGAGCAGCCGCAGCATCGCAATGCCCTGCACCTTGTTGCTCGCCACAGCGACGATCAGCAGCATCGTCACCACCGACGTCAGGCCGCCGACGAGGCCGATCGGGATCAGCGGCCACACCAGCGTGGCCGGCAGCAGCCCGGACGACGGGATCGTCGCCGCCACATAGACGGTGGTGATGGCGACGACGGTGGTGGCGCGGTAGCCGAAGAAGCTCGTCAGCGACACCGGTGTGACCCGCAGCGCGGTCAGCGTGCCCGCGTCGATCTCGTCGAGCACCAGGAACGCTGCCAGTCCGCCGATGACGGCGATGCTGGTGAGCAGCAGCAGCCCGGTGACCACCACCGGGTAGTAGGGGACCAGGTCGAAGTCGTAGCGGTCGGCCAGGGCGAGCGACAGCCGGGGGACGAGCACCGCGGCGCCCACCGTCCAGATGACCGGTGCGAGCACGATCATCACCAGCAGCGGGTCACGGTAGGTTCCGCGAAGATCGTTGCGGCCGAACGCCGCCCACGCGCGCAGCGGAGGTGTCTTCGGTGTCGCCGGTGTCGTCGTCATCCGACTCCCGACCGCTCGATGACGTAGTGCCCGAACATGCCCTTGGCCAGGCGATAGAGACCTGCCGCACACACCACGGGGTAGATCAGGGCGTACACCAACTGCCACGGGGCGAGGGTGATCTGGTCGAACACCGCGGCGAACAGCAACAGCGGACCCTGGGTCGGAATGAGGTACAGCACAGGGTGCTGCCAGACACCCATCAGATACACCACCGGTAGTCCGAGCAGGGCCAGCGGCCCCACCGCGGACAGGAACCAGTTGCTGACCGAGGCGAACGGCAGCGCGGTCGCGAAACCGGCCAGCAGCATCACCACGGTGCCGAGCACGACGCCGGCCAGCAGCGGCGCCGGGTGGAAGTTCGCGCCATGTGTCGCGATTGCCACGACCACGGCAATGACAAGCGAAATAGCGGTGAGGACAATGATTTTGACCGAAAGGTATTCGCCGAAGCGCAGCGGGCTGCAGATCACGGCGCCCAGCGTGCGCTCCTGGCGTTCGTAGAACACCGAGCCGCCGATGAAGAAGAAGCCGATGACGGTGATGTCGCCGATCAGTATGTACGGTTCGACGATGCTGCGCAGGTGCATCGGCATCGGCAGCAGCACCGCCAGCCACAGCAGGCCGGAGATCAGCGCGGCGTGCACGAATCGCTGCCGGTACTGCAGGGTGGCCTCCAGCCGTAACGCGCTGACCCAGCGCGTCATGCCAGGCTCCGGCCGGTGACGTCGACGAACACCTCGTCGAGGCTGGCCTCGCGGCTGTGGATGGTCTCCACGTGGTGGTCGCGCAGCACCGCGTGGAAGTCCGGATTGTCGGCCAGCCCGTCCATCGGGAACTCGGTGTCCTGCAACCGGCCCTGCGGGCTGCGGTACTCGACGCGGACCAGCCGGCGACTGCGGGCGATCTTGAGCTCGGCGGGTGCGTCGAGAGCGGCCATCCGCCCGTCGACGACGAACGCGACACGGTCGCAGAGCTCGTCGGCGGTGGCCATGTCGTGGGTGGTCAGAAAGACGGTGCGGCCGCGGGCCTTCAGGTCGAGGATCATGTCCTTGATGCGGCGTGCGTTGACCGGGTCCAGTCCCGAGGTCGGCTCATCGAGGAACAGCAGTTCCGGATCGTTGATCAGCGATCGCGCGAACGTCAGCCGCATCTGCATGCCCTTCGAATACCGGCCGACGCGGATGTCGGCCGCCTCGGTCAGGCCGACCGCGTCCAGGAGTTCGTACGGGTCGAGGGTGGGGCCGCCGTAGAGCGCGGCGAAGAACCGCAGGTTCTCCGCGCCGGTCAGCTTCAGGTAGTGGTTGGGCAGCTCGAAGGAGACCCCGATGCGCTGGTAGTAGTCCGGGCCCCAGGACACCGGGTCGCGGCCCCAGACCAGCGCCTGGCCGCCGTGTCCGCGCAGCAGCCCGATCAGCAGCTTCTGCGTGGTGGACTTGCCGGCGCCGCTGGGCCCGAGGAAGCCGAAGATCTCCCCGCGGTCCACGGTGAAGTCCATGCCGCGTACCGCCGGGTCGCTGGTCTTCGGGTAGGTGTACGTCAGCTCGCGGACGTCGATGACGGGTTCGGTGTTCATCTCGAGTCGGCTCGGCCTTCGGTGCGGTTGTGGAGCACGTGCACAGACTGTACTAAACTTTCGGAAAATATTGAAGACTGTCTCCTTGCGGGAGGATTCGACGGTGGTCACGTCGCCCAAGCTGCACGACGTCGCGGAGCGGCTGGCGCTGGTCCTGTCCGGTCAGGGGCTGCAGCGCATGACCGCACGGGTGCTGGCCGCGCTGCTGTTCACCGAGCAGCCCAGTGTGACGATGGCCGAGCTGGCCGAGAGCCTGGATGCCAGCGCCGGGTCGATCTCGGGTGCGCTGAAGACCCTGACATCGGTGGGTCTGATCGAGCAGGTGCCGGTGCCGAGCAGCCGCCGCGACCACTTCCGGCTGCGCCCGGACGCCTGGGCCACGCTCTACACCGGCCAGAACCAGACGATCGGCCTGTTCCTCGATGCCGCCGACGCCGGCATCGCGGCGACCGACCAGGCCAGCCTGGCCCGGGAGAAGTTGACCGAGATGCGTGACTTCTACGCCTTTCTGATGGCCGAGATCCCGGCGGTGCTGGAACGCTGGCACGCCAGCCGCCGCTGAGCAGCCGCTACCCTCGGAACGAGTCGACCTCCGAAAGGCTCTCGTTGTCCACAGACGCCGCCACCGAAATCGATGGACTCGCCGGCTGGACCGTGGACCTGATGGAGCGCCTCGGCGGTCCGGGCGCAGGCCTGGCGATCTTCCTGGAGAACCTGTTCCCGCCGCTGCCCAGCGAAGTGATCCTCCCGGTGGCCGGATTCGCCGCGCGCCTGGGCGAGCTGTCCGTGGTGGAGGCGATCATGTGGACCACCATCGGTTCGGTGGTCGGCGCCTGGGTCATCTATCTGCTGGGAGCGTGGCTCGGCCATGAACGGATGCGCAAGCTGGCGCTTCGCGTTCCGCTGATCGACGCACACGACATCGACAACTCCAAGGCCTGGTTCGCCCGGCACGGCGCCAAAGGCGTGTTCTTCGGCAGGATGCTGCCGCTGGCCCGCAGCTTCATCTCGGTTCCCGCCGGGACCGAGCGGATGAACTTCGCCGTCTTCACGGTGCTCACCACGCTGGGCAGTCTGGTGTGGAACAGCGCGATCACCGCGCCGAGCCGGTGCTCATCGCCGAGGTGAGCCAACCGCGGACGCCGTCCTCGTCGCCGGGATCCCCGCGCCAGGCCAGATGAGCATCCGGTCGCACCAGCATCACCTCGGGACCGTCGTAGGTCAGGGTCGTCACGAACTCGCCGAGACACCCGCGGACCGCCTCGGCGCGGCGGGCCGGCGTCGCGGGCGGACACAGCAGGGCCCAGCGCCCGCCGAGCTCGCGGTGCAGCAGCGTCGCGCTCCCGTCGGGCCGGGAGCACTGCAGATCGGGGATCCGGTCACCGGGCCGGGGCTTGGACCCGCGCCCGCCCAGTGGGCCCTTCCGGTAGCTGACCCACAATTGCGAGGCGGTGTAGGTGGTCCACCGCTGCACCGGCGCCAGGCCGAAGATCTTCGGCGCCAACCGGTCTCGCAGGAACCGGCCGACCGGGTTGGCCGCGACGTTGACCCGGGTGACCGCGCTGGTGCCGCGCAGCACCTCGGTGGCCAGCGGCCGCCGCTCGGCCTCGTAGCTGTCGATCAACGCGTCAGCGGCCAGCCCGCGCGTCACCAGCGCGATCTTGAATGCCAGGTTCTCGGCGTCGCCGATCCCGGTCAGCATGCCCTGGCCGCCGAACGGCGCGTGCGCGTGGGCGGCGTCTCCGGCGATCAGGATCCGGCCCCGCCGATAGCGCTCGGCGAGCCGGCGATGCACGGTGAACATCGACAACCACTCCGCGTCGCCGACCTGCACCCGGCGTCCGCTGCGCTGCGGGATGACCTGGCGCATCCGCTCCAGGGTTTCGCTCTCGCCGGGCTTCGGGGACCCGCCGGGGTCGTAGGCGAACACCCGCCACAGATCGCCGCGGTCGTCGGGCATCGGCATCGCGCCGAGCAACCCGTCGGGGTGGATCCATCCGGTGGTGCCGCCGCGGTCGAGATCCCAGTCGAGGTGCAGGTCGGCCAGTAGCCAGCGTTCGGTGAGCTTGACGCCGGGAAACCCGATGCCGGCCGACGTCCGGGTGGTGCTGGAGGTGCCGTCGCACCCGACCACCCACCGGGCGCGGACTTCGGTGCCGTCGTCGAGTTCGGCGACGGCGCAGTCACCGGTCTCGCCGTCGGCGCGCAGTGCGGCCAACCCGTTGCCCCAGTGCGGGGTCACGTCGAGCTCGGCCAGCCGGGCCCGCAGCGCAGCCTCGACCCTGGCCTGGGAGACCACCATCGGGGGTGCGGCCGTCCGCATCCGGGGGTCGCCGAACTCCAGCGTCACGAGCGGTCGATCACCCAGGTAGTTGGTGATGCGCATGGCGCGCAGCGACTCGTCCGGCAAGGTGCCCAGTGCGCCGATCCGGCCCAGCACCTCCGAGCCGCGGGCATGCAGGAAATTGGCCCGCGACGTCGTCGCCGGCCCGGGCGCACGGTCGGCCACCCGCACGGCCAGGCCGTGCAACCGCAGCGCGCAGGCCAGCGTGAGACCGGTCGGCCCGGCCCCCACCACCAGGACGTCGGTGTCGACCACGGGGTTCAGGGCTCGATCACGTGGGACGGATCGGGCTGCCGGTGCGGCGGGGCCTGGCTGTAGTCCCCCCACGGTCCGTCGCGCTGTTCGACCGCGGCCCGCACCCCCGCGGCGGCGGCGGTGTCGACGAAGCGCAGCGCGTCCGGAGTGTTGCGCATCAGACCGTCGAGGATGCCGCCGAGCGTCTGGGTCGAGGCCAGGCCCATGTTCTCGTAGGCCTGGTTGACGATCAGCTTCTGCGCCTGCAGCTGGCTCAGCGGAATGGTGGCGAGCCGGGCGGCGACCTCGGCCACCCGGGCCTCCAACCGCTCGAACGGCACCGATTCGTTGATCAGCTCGACTGCGGCGGCCTCGGTACCGGTCAGCGGCTCCCCGGTCAGGGAATGCCACTTCACCTTCGCCAGGGACAGCCGGTACAGCCACATGCCGGTCAGGTAGGCGCCCCACATCCTGGCGTACGGCGTGCCGATCACGGCGTCGTCGCTGGCGATCACGATGTCGGCGCACAGCGCGTAGTCGCTGGCCCCGCCGACGCACCAGCCGTGCACCTGCGCGATCACCGGCTTGGACGCGCGCCAGATCGCCATGAACTTGCTCGTCGGGCCGGTCTCGCGAGACGAAACCATCGCGAAGTCCTTGCCCGGGTCCCAGCGCCCCTCGGTGTTCATCGACTCGCCCCAGTGCTCGAAGCCGCCGCCGAAGTCGTACCCGCCGGAGAAGGCACGCCCGGCCCCGCGCAGCACGATCACCTTGACCGCCGGATCCCGCTCGGCCAGTCCGATCGCGGCCTCGATCTCGTCGGGCATCGGCGGCACGATGGTGTTGAGGCGCTCCGGCCGGTTCAGCGTGATGGTGGCTACCGGAGGTTCGGTCCGGTACAGCAGGGTCTCGAAGGTCGGCGACGTCGATGACATGACCAGCAGTGTGCCCGCTGCGCGTCAGCGCCAGCCGCGGAATGCCTCGAGCAGCCCGGCGCGTTACACCCCCGGCGGGGGATCGGGTTCGCGGTGCGGTTCGTAGCCGGACCGGATCTGCCCGCCGATCTTGATGTTGGGGGTCCGGAAGTACGCGAAGCCGACCATCAGGATCAGCGCGGAGGCGGCGAAGGCGACGGCGCTCTGCACATCGGGCAGCCCGCCGAGAACCAGCAGCACCACCCCGACACCGGTTCCGGTCCAGTACACCCGCCGCTTGACCGCCCGCTTGGGTAGCGTCTCGGTGTCCCAGCCGGGGATGGCGGCACCGGCCAGCAGCGCCAGCGCACCCGCGGCCAGCAGGACCGTCGACAGCGTGCTCACTGCGCCGCCGCCAGCACCTGGAACCCGTCGATGATCTCCTGCGCGTCGCGCTGGTAGTCCGGGTCGTCGGGTTCGGTGGTCTGGATCGTCAGCGTAGCCAGATAGGTGGTGTCGCCCTCGGCGACGACCGCATGCATGATCACCGGGCGCTCCGGCGCCATCCCCATTGCCGGAGCGGTGTAATCCGTTGTCTCCGAGGGGAGTCCGCAGGTCATGTTCGCCTCGACGGACAGATCCGATGCGCCCATCATCCGGACCAGGCTATCGCGGTTCTGCTCGAAGATCTCCTCGGGTGACTCGGTGGACCCGCGTGCCGATTCGAGGGTGACCACGGCATTGGTGGAAAAGCCGTCGGAGGTGAGGTCCTCGGCGACGATGGCGAACCGGATGATCTGGCTGTCCATCATCGAGTTGCGCTTCCAGCCCGCCGGCACCGGGATGCGCAGGCGCGGTTCGTCCTCATCGCTCGACGGGATGTCGACCAGCGGCGCATCGACGGTGCGGCAGCTGTCCTGCTGGCCGCCGGCGTCCGCCGGCGCCGCGGCCGGCATTGCCGTCCCGCTGATGTCGCGGGCGCACCCGGTCGCAAGCAGCGCCGTAGCGGTCGCCACCACGAGCGCGGCTCTGAGGGTGATGGACATGTCAGCTCCCGTCGAGTGTCCGCCAAAGGTACTCGTAGACCAGTGCGGCGCGGAAGGCGATCTGCGGATTGTCGGCTGCTCCGGCATGTCCGCCCTCGATGTTCTCGTAGTAGGAGACCCGGTGTCCGGCAGCCTCCAGTGCCGCGGTCATCTTCCTGGCGTGGCCGGGATGGACGCGGTCGTCACGGGTGGACGTGGTGATCAGGACCGGCGGGTAGCGCCGGTCGGTCGAGATGTTCTGGTAGGGGGAGTATTCGGAGATGAACGCCCAGTCCTGCGGGTCATCCGGGTCGCCGTACTCGGCAACCCAGGACGCGCCGGCCAGCAACAGGTGGAACCGGCGCATGTCCAGCAGCGGCACACTGCACACCAGGGCCCCGAACAACTCGGGGTAGCGGGTGAGCATGATGCCCATCAGCAGCCCGCCGTTGCTGCCGCCCTGGGCGCCGAGCTGACCGACGGTGGTGATACCACGGTCGACCAGATCCTTTGCCACCGCGGCGAAGTCCTCTGCCACCAGATGCCGGCCGGCGCGCATCGCCTGGGTGTGCCAGGCCGGTCCGTACTCGCCGCCGCCACGGATGTTGGCCAGCACGTAGGTGCCGCCCCGCGACAGCCACAACCGGCCCAGCACCCCGTCGTAGCCCGGTGTGCGGGCTACCTCGAATCCGCCGTATCCGCCGAGCAGGGTGGGCCCGGGGCCCCGCCGGTTCCGGTGCCCGACCACGAAGTACGGGATCGCCGTGCCGTCGGCGGAGGTGGCGAAGTGCTGGGTGACCTCGAGGTCGGCGGCGTCGAAGAACGACGGTGCGTGCTTGACTTCGGTGAGCTGCCCGCCGGCGGCCCCGTGCAGCAGCCGGGACGGGGTGTCGAAACCGCTGGTGTCCAGGAAGATCTCGGCGCCGAAGCTGTCCGCCGCGACGACCGAGGTGTTGGTGTTGTCGGGCAGGCCGCCGACCGGCTCGGCGGCCCAGGTGCCGGGGGTGAACACCTGGACCCGGCTGGCCACGTCGGCGAGGGTGACGACCACCAGGCGGTCGCGCGTCCAGGCGTAGTGGTGCAGGTAGGTGTGCGCATCCGGAGTGAAGACCACCTGTAATTGTGCTGTGCCGGCGAGGAACTCGTCATAGTCGGCGGCCAGCAGCGCGCCGGCGGGGTAGCTGTCCACGCCGGTCAGCACGGGCCGCTCCCAGTCGGTGCGCAGTTCGATCAGCAGCCAGTTGCGGTGGATCGAGACGCTGGCGTCCGTGGGGGTGTCGAGGCGGATGAGTTCGTCGCCGCGCAGTTCGTAGACCTCTTCGTTGAAGAAGTCCAGCGCCCGGCTGATGACAGTGCGCTCGAACCCGGGGGTGCGGTCCACCGAGGCCGCGACGATGACGTCGCTGGGGGCGCCGCTGAACACCGTCTCGGCCTGGTCGAGCGGCTGTCCGCGCCGCCACCGCTTCACGATCCGCGGGTAGCCCGACTCGGTCAGCGACCCCTCCCCGAAGTCGGTGCCCACCAGCAGGGTGTCCTCGTCGGCCCAGGTGGCCTGCGACTTGGCCTCGGCCAGCTGGAAACCGCCGTCGACGAAGGTGCGGGTCGCCATGTCGAACTCGCGGACCACCGCCGCGTCGGAGCCGCCGGGGGACAGGCTGACCAGCGCCCGGCTGTGGTCGGGTTCGATGACGGTGGCCCCGGCCCACACCCAGTTGCGGTCGTCGGCCCGGGCGAGTTCGTCCACGTCGATGATGACGTCCCAGTCGGGCTGCTCGCTGCGGTAGCTCTCCAGCGTGGTACGCCGCCACAGCCCCTTCTGGTTGCTCGCATCCCGCCAGAAGTTGTAGAGGAATTCGCCGCGGCGGCGCACGTACGGGATCCGGCTGTCGGTGTCGAGCACCTCGAGCGCCTCGGCGCGCATCTGCTCGAAGCGCTCACCGGCGAGCTCGGCCACGGTGGGGTCGTTGTGGTCGCGGACCCAGGCCAGCGCGTCGTCGCCAGTCACGTCCTCGAGCCACAGGTACGGGTCATTCTGCACGTCGGGGGTGTCTGTCACACCCACCATTCTCACCCGTGGCCGAAATGGCATTCCAGCAGGTCCCTACTCGAAGTTTCGCTGCTGGAATGCCATTTCGGCGGGGGGTGGAGGTCAGCTGAGGTGGTGCACCTCGGCCAGCCGGTAGACCGGGGTGTCGATGCCCTCGAAGCGGGCCTTGAGCTGCAGCGCCAGGTACAGCGAATAGTGCCGCGACTGGTGCAGGTTGCCGCCGTGGAACCACAGGTTCGGTTGCCGGGTGGGCTTCCACATGTTGCGCTGCTCGCCCTCCCACGGCCCCGGGTCCTTGGGTGTGTCGCTGCCCAGCCCCCAGACCTTGCCGACCCGGTCGGCGACGTCTTGGCCGATCAGGTCGGCCGCCCAGCCGTTCATCGATCCGTAGCCGGTCGCATAGACCACCAGATCGGCGGGCAGCTCGGTGCCGTCGGCGAGCACCACCGCGTCCTCGGTCAGGCGGTCGACCTGCCCGTGGGCCAGCTTGATCCGGCCGTCGGCGACGAGCTCGCATGCCCCGACGTCGATGTAGTAGCCCGACCCGCGCCGCAGATACTTCATGAACAGGCCGGAACCGTCAGCACCCCAGTCCAATTCGAATCCGGCGGCCTCCAGGCGGTCGTAGAACTCCTTGTCCCGCTCGCGCATCCGGTCATACAGCGGGATCTGGAACTCGTGCATGATCCGGTACGGCAGCGACGCGAACGTCAGATCCGCCTTCTCGGTGGTCATGCCGGCTTCCAGGGCGCGTTCGGAGTAGAGGTCACCCAGGCCGATGTCCATCAACGTGTCCGACTTGACGATGTGGGTCGAGGAGCGCTGAACCATCGTCACGTCCACGCCGTTCTCGTAGAGCGCCTTGCAGATGTCGTGGGCGGAGTTGTTCGAACCGATCACCACGGCTTTCCTGCCGACGTAGGCGTCGGGGCCGGGGTGCGCCGAGGAGTGCTGCTGGTCGCCGCGGAAGACGTCCTGGCCGGGCAGCGTCGGAATGCTGGGCTTCCCGGACATCCCGGTGGCCAGGACGAGCTGGGTGGGATGCAGGGTGATCCGCTCGCCGTCGCGGTCCACCTCGACGGTCCAGGTCTGGGATTGTTCGTCGAAGGAGGCCGACCGGCAGGTGGTCTTCGACCAGTACGGCACCTCCATCACCCGGGTGTAGAACTCCAGCCAGTCGCCGATCTTGTCCTTGGGGGCGAACACCGGCCAGTTCGCCGGGAACGGCAGGTAGGGCAGGTGGTCGTACCAGACCGGGTCGTGCAGGCACAGCGACTTGTACCGGTTGCGCCACTGATCGCCCGGGCGTTCGTGGCGGTCGACGACGATGGCGGGCACCCCGAGCTGACGCAACCGCGCACCGAGCGCGATGCCGCCCTGGCCGCCACCGATCACCAGCGCGTACGGCTGGACGGTGCGGCCCAGCTCGACGTCCTCGGCGGCACGCTTCTCGGCCCAGGAGCGGGGGTCGGGGTCGTCGCCGTGCACCGCGCCGAGTACCCGGGTCGGGCCCTTGTGCTCCTCGTGGCCCGTGAGCTCCTGCAGCGCGGTCAGCAGCGTCCAGGCCCGGTCCTGTCCGTCGTCCTCGTGCCGCAACCGCAGGTGACCGGTGCCGCGGCCGACGCCGGTGTCGAACTCGATGAAGGCGGTCGTCACACCGCCGTCCTCGGTCGGCGTCTCCCGGGTGCGGAACCCGGACGGGTCGGTGCCGGCCAGCCGTGCGGTCAGCATGTCGGCGATCTGGTCGCGGCCCTCCATGGTGGTGATGTTCCAGGTGAACGACACCAGATCGCGCCAGAAGCTGTCGACGGCGAACATCGCGGTGACACGGTCGATGTCGCGTGCGGCCAGCGCCGCGGAGAAGTCGGCCAGCCAGGCGTCGACGCGCTGCTGCGGGGTCACGTCAGGGGTGGTCTGAGGTTCGAGAGTCGATGTCATGTGAGCCACACCACACCCAGGTCCGGGTCGGCGACAAGAGTTGCGAAGCGTTGCAACCCCCTCACGTGCAGGCTGCAACCCCCTGCAACTCTTTTGCGGTGTGTCGGCGGTCACATACAACGATGGGCATGAAAGCAGCCGTCTACTACGGACCGAACAAACTCGAGATCGACGACGTGCCCGAGCCCGCACCCGGCCCGGGCACCGTCAAGCTGCAGGTCGGTTACAACGGCATCTGCGGAACCGACCTGCACGAGTACTACGCGGGGCCGATCTTCGTTCCCACCGAACCGCACCCGCTGACCGGCCAGCAGCTCCCGCTGACCATGGGGCACGAGTTCTCCGGCACCATCACCGCCGTCGGTGACGGTGTCACCGGCTGGAGCGAGGGCGACCGCGTCGTGGTGGAGCCGGTGTACCGGTGCGGGCAGTGCCCCGCGTGCCGGGCCGGCAACTACAACGTGTGCGCCCAGATCGGCTTCCACGGCCTGATGTCCGATGGCGGCATGGCCGAGTTCAGCGTGGTGCCGACCGAGATGCTGCACCGGCTGCCCGACAACGTCGGCCTGGAACTCGGCGCACTGGTCGAACCGATGTCGGTGGCCTATCACGCCGCCACCCTCGGCGAGGTCGGCCCCGGCGACACCGCGATGGTGTTCGGCGCGGGCCCGATCGGCATCGGTCTGTGGTTCGCGCTGCGCGGCAAGGGCCTCGACGACGTCTTCGTCGTCGAACCCGCACCGACCCGGCGCGCGGCCATCGAGGCCCTGGGGGCGGCGACCCTGGACCCGGCCGACATCGACGTAGCCGCCTTCATCGCCGAGCGCACCCGAGGGGCGGGCGCCGACGCGGTGTTCGACGCCGCCGGGGTGACGCCTGCGGTGCAGACGGCACTGGCCTGTGTCGGGTCGCGCAAGCCGATGGTCAGCGTGGCGATCTACGAAAAGCCCTTGGAGACACCACTGCTGAACCTCGTCATGAACGAGTCCCGGATCCAGGGGTCGTTGTGCTACACCGGCGCGGACTTCGAAGCCGTCATCGCGCTGATGGCCGACGGGGCTTACGACACCACCGGCTGGGTGACCCGCATCGCCCTCGACGACGTGATCGACGAGGGGTTCGAGGCGCTGCACGCCGGCACCAAGATGAAGGTTCTGATCGACCCGAACGGAGAGCAGTAGCCATGACAGCGATGACACTGACCGGACAAGTCGCCCTGGTGACCGGCGCGGCACGCGGAATCGGCCGCGGAATCGCGCTGCGGCTGGCCCGTGACGGTGCCGACGTCGCCCTGGTCGACGTGCGCCCCGAGGGGATCAGCTCGGTGGCCGACGAGATCGCCGAGATCGGCTGCAAGGCGGTGACCGTCGTCGCCGACGTGAGCGACCGCGACCAGGTCTTCGCCGCGGTCGACCACGCCGCCACGGCGTTGGGCGGGCTCGACATCATGGTCAACAACGCCGGCATCGCGCTGGTCGGGCCGATCGGTGAGGTGACGCCCGAGCAGGTCGAGAAGCTGTGGGCGATCAACGTCAACGGGGTGCTGTGGGGTATCCAGGCGGCGGTGGCGAAGTTCAAGGAACTGGGCAACCAAGACAAGGGACGCGTCAGCAAGATCATTAATGCCTCGTCGATCGCCGGGCACGACGGGTTCGGCATGCTCGGCGCCTACAGCGCCTCGAAGTTCGCGGTGCGCGCGCTGACCCAGGCCGCGGCCAAGGAACACGCCGCCGACGGCATCACCGTCAACGCCTACTGCCCGGGCGTGGTCGGCACCGAAATGTGGGTGGAGATCGACAAGCGCTTCGCCGAACTGACCGGGGCCGCCGAGGGGGAGACCTACGACACGTTCGTCGGCGGAATCGCGCTCGGCCGGGCCGAGACGCCCGAGGACGTCGCGGGCTTCGTCTCCTACCTGGCCGGCCCGGACGCCGAGTACATGACCGGGCAGTCGGGCCTGATCGACGGTGGACTGGTCTATCGCTGAGATGTCCTGGTGCACCGCCCCGGTGAGGAGCACAATCGAAACAGATGCAAGGTTCGCCCGTGCCTGAACCCGCAGTGGCAGTCGGTGAGGATCCGCGCAGCTATGCGCGGCTGATGTCGGCTGTGTACGACGCGACGATGGCCGGGGACCGGGCTCCGGCGCGGCCCCGTGAGGTCATCGGCGAGAGCTGGCAGCGGATGCTGGCCCGCGGGATGCACAACCGGGCACCGGACCCGCCGCCGGTGGTCGAGACCGGTGCGTTGGAGATGCTGCGCCGGTCCTCCGGGCTGCTCGAGGTGCTCGACGAGATCTCGCACGGTCTGGAGTCTCTGGTGGCCGACGGCGAGAACATCCTCGTCGTCGCCGACGCGCAGGGCCGGGTGTTGTGGCGCAACGGACGGCCGTCGGTACTGCACAACGCCGACCGGTTGGGTTTCGTGGAGGGCGCGAACTGGGGCGAGAGCGCAGTCGGAACCAACGCGATCGGCACCGCCCTGGTGTCCCAGCGCGCCGTGCAGGTGTTCTCCGCCGAGCACTTCCTGCGCAGCCACCACCCGTGGACCTGCGCGGGTGCGCCCATCCGGGATCCGCGGACCGGACAGGTCATCGGTGTCGTCGACGTCTCCGGTCCGGCGCCCACCGTGCACCCCACCACGATCGCCCTGGTCGACGCCGTCGCCCGGCTGGCCGAATCGCACCTGCGCGCCGAGCACGACCGCACGCTGAACCGGCTGCGCGCCTTCGCTGCGCCGATCCTGGCGCGCATCGATGCTCCGGCGCTGGCGGTCGACACCGAGGGATGGGTGGCCGCCGTCGACGCGTTGCCGCTGCACAACCGGATCCTGCTGCCCGACCAGCTGGAGCCCGGCCGGGTGTGGGTGGCGACGCTGGGGATGTGCGCCGTGGAACCGCTGCCCGGGGGTTGGCTGGTCCGCCTGGCCGGGGACGCCGACGAGGGCGCCGGGGATCCGCGGGTGTCGCAGGTGACGCTGGATCTGGCGAACCCCGACCTGCCGTCGTTGTGCCTGACCGGGGAGTTCGGTTCGTGGCGTCACGATCTGTCGCTTCGGCACGCCGAGATCCTGTGCGTGCTGGCGGCCTCGCCGCAGGGCCGCACGGCCCCCCAGCTGGCGGAGGACCTCTACGGTGACCGGTCCCGGGTGGTGACCGTGCGGGTGGAGATGTCGCGGTTGCGCAAGCAGTTCGCCGGGCTGCTGGCAGCCCAGCCCTACCGGTTCGCCGGCTCGGTGACCCTCCAGGTGCGCTACCCCGCGGACCGGCGGCTGTTGCTGCCCCCGTCGACCGCCCCGGCTATCGGGATGCTGCGGGCGACGGTGTCGGGGTCAGAAGGCGAACGCCGTGAAGAACGGCAGGATCGGGACCAGTAGACCGGTGCTCATCCAGAACATGCCGAAGTTCATCGCGAAGTCGTTGAGCGCACCGAGCCGGTAGCGCACGCTGCCCACGGCGCGGTCGTCGTGGCAGCCGCGGACCGGTCGGACCGGGTGCGGGGCCGGGGCGCCCGCCCCGACC
>NZ_JBSWXU010000125.1:0-15351 GCF_056160785.1 Mycobacterium sp. ABE4_509
CCGCCGCCCAGGCGACCGCACAGCCCGTTCCGCCGGTCGACCCGGCGCTGCCACCGCCACCACCGCCCGCGGGCGCCCCCTACATCCCTCCGGTGCCGAATGCGGACTTCAACAACACCGGCCAGTTCGACTTCGTGCGCGACCTGTGGACGATGGGCAACTCCGCCGAGTTCTTCCAGTCAGTAGGCCCCGGTGTGATGGGGCCGGAGAACTGGTTGCCGCCGGCGCCCTACGCCGACCCCCTCGCGCCACCGCCACCGGCGCCCGGGTCACCGCCGGTTCCGGCGTCGGCACCCCCGCCGATCTGGCCGCCGCTGCCCATCCCGGCCCCGGTGCCCTGACCGTCCGGTCATCGCATGTGGTCCCGGCGCAGCATGTTGGCCGCAGCGGCCGGGACAGCCGCTGGGGCCGTCCTGATCACGGCGTGCGGAACCGATGAACCGGGCGAGGTCGCCGAGGACGGTTCGGTCACCGTCAAACACGCATTCGGCGAGACCAGGGTCCCGGCGCCGCCCACCCGGGTGGTCAGTGCCGGCCTGACCGATGCCGACGATCTGCTCGCGCTCGGTAAGGCGCCGATCGCGGTGACGAACTGGTTCGGCGACGAACCGTTCGGCGTCTGGCCCTGGGCACTGCCACTGCTCGGCGGGGCCACGCCGGTGGTGCTGAGCCTCGCCGACGGGGTGCAGGTCGACCAGATCGCCGCGCTGCGCCCGGACCTGATCGTGGCGACCGACGCCGGCCTCGACAAGGGCACCTACACCAAGCTCTCGGCGATCGCGCCGACCATTCCCCAGTCCGGGCAGGCGGCGTTCTTCGAACCGTGGCGCGACCGGGCCACCGCGATCGGCCAGGCGATGTTCCGGCACGCGAAGATGCGGGGCCTCATCGCCGACGTCGATTCCGAGTTCACCCAGGTCAAAGACGCCAACCCGCAGTTCGCGCAGGCCTCGGCGGTGCTGCTGCACGGCCGCCTGCAGCGTGGCGGTGTGCAGATCGCCGGCCCGCCGTGGCGCAGCGAGTTCCTCACCCAGATGGGGCTGCGTGTCGCCGACACCGACGAGACCCTGATCCCGGCCGACCGGCTGGCGGCCGTCCTGGATCCGGTCGACGTCCTGATCTGGACCACCGAAAGCGACGAGGAGCAGGCGGCGCTACTCGGCGATCCGGCCGTCGCGGCACTGTCGGCGACCGGACAGAAGCGGCACGTGTTCACCGGGAAGGAACTGGCCGGTGCCATCGCCTACGCCTCGACCTTGTCCTACCCGGTGGTGGCAGAGCGGTTGCCGCAGATGATCGCGGCGGCGCTGAACTGATCTAATGGCTCGGTGACCAGCCACGAGACCGCCGAACAGGGCCACGCCGTCTTCGCCCGGGTGGGTTCGGCCTACTATCCGGTGCTCGTCGCGGTGTTCACCGCGCTGGTCATCATCTCCAACGTCACCGCCACCAAGGGCGTCGAGTTCGGGCCCATCATCACCGACGGCGGCTTCATCGTCTTCCCGCTGACCTACGTCATCGGCGACGTGCTTTCCGAGGTCTACGGCTTCAAGGCCGCCCGCCGGGCCATCTACACCGGCTTTGCGATGAACGCTCTCGCCGCGCTGGCCTTCTGGGTCACCATCTACCTGCCGGCGGCAGATTTCTACCCCAACCAGGAACATTTCGAGAACGTGGTGCAGGCCTACACCGCGCTGATCATCGCCGGCCTGGCCGGGTTCATCGTGGGACAGACCCTCAACGCGTGGGTCATGGTGCTGATCAAGGAGCGCACCAAGGAGAAGTACCTGTGGGCGCGGCTGATCGGGTCGACGTTCGTCGGCCAGCTCGGCGACACCGTGGTGTTCTGCGCCATCGCCGCCAGCGCCATCGGGATCACCAGCTTCGGCGACTTCGCCACCTACACCGCCCAGGGCTGGGTCTACAAGACCGCCGTCGAGGTCGTCATGCTGCCGATCACCTACCGGGTGATCGCAGCCATCAAGCGACGCGAGCCCACCTACCAGCTCGCAGGTTGAGCCGTTATTAAGGTCGTTCTGGCAAACTGAACAGAGCGGCAGCTTTACACGCTACTCGCGGGTAGCTTCGGGGGATGAGCGTGACAGCCGATGCGACCGACACGATGCGCACTCGCAGCGCCGGAATCCGTGACTACGGGGACCGGGCGCTGCTGCTCGAATGCGAGGGCACCGACGAGGTCCTGGCCTGGGACGAGGCGCTGCGCGCGGCCGAACTGCCCGGTGTCGAGGACATCGTTCCGGCCGCCCGCACCGTCCTGATCAAGCTCGCCCGACCGGGCTATCAGGCGCCGACGCGCCAGCGACTCGCCCGGGTCGAGGTGAGCGAGTCCGCCTGCTCGGGTGGGGCCGCACCGCCGGACGCAGGGGTCGACCTCACCATCGACGTGGTCTACGACGGCACCGATCTCGACGAGGTGGCTCGCCTGACCGGGCTGGACGCCCAGCAGGTCGTGGCCGCCCACACCGGCCGCCCGTGGCGAGTCGGATTCAGCGGATTCGCACCGGGGTTCGGCTACCTCGTCGGCGGCGACGAACGCCTCACGGTGCCCCGGCGATCGGACCCGCGGACCAAGGTTCCGGTCGGATCGGTCGGCCTGGCCGGGGAGTTCACCGGCATCTATCCCCGCCAGTCACCCGGCGGCTGGCAGCTGATCGGTCGCACCTCGGCGGTGCTGTGGGACACCGACCGGGAGAAACCGGCGCTGTTGGTTCCCGGTATGTGGGTGCAGTTCCGGGCGGTGCCGTCATGAACGATTCCGGCGTGACACTCGAGGTCCTGCAGACCGGCCCGATGGCGCTGGTCGAAGATCTGGGCCGGGCCGGCCTGTCGCGGCTGGGCGTCACCCGCTCCGGCGCCGCGGACCGGCGCGCCCACGCGCTGGCCAACCGGCTGGTCGCAAATCCTGACGACCGCGCCACCGTCGAGGTCACGATGGGCGGCTTCACCGCGCGGGTGCACAGCGGCGATGGCGACGGCGTCGCGATCGCCGTGACCGGGGCCGACGCCGACCCGGCCGCCGACGGTGTTCCGTTCGGCACCAACAGCATCCACTACGTGCACGACGGCGAGCTCATCTCGCTGGGAGCCCCGCGCGCGGGTCTGCGGTCCTATCTCGCCGTGCGCGGCGGCATCGACGTCGAACCGGTGCTCGGCTCGCGCAGCTACGACGTGATGTCGGCGATCGGCCCGTTGCCGCTGCGGCCGGGTGACATGCTGCCGGTGGGCGCACACACCGCCGACTTCCCCGAACTCGATCAGGCGCCGGTCGCCGCGCTCGCCGGCGACGTACTCGACCTGATGGTCGTACCCGGGCCTCGCGACGACTGGTTCGTCGACCCCGACATCCTGGTGCGCACCAACTGGCAGGTCACCAACCGCAGCGACCGGGTGGGAGTCCGTCTGGTCGGGATGCCTCTGGAGTACCGCCAACCGGAGCGCCAGCTCCCCAGTGAGGGCGCCACCCGCGGCGCGATCCAGATCCCGCCCAACGGTTTCCCGGTGATCCTGGGTCCCGATCACCCGGTCACCGGCGGCTATCCGGTGGTCGGGGTGGTGACCGACGACGACATCGACAAACTCTCCCAGGCCCGGGCCGGGCAGACGGTCCGGCTGCACTGGGCACGCCCGCGCAGCCCGTTCGGGCAGTGAGGCGGACCGGCCGAACGGGAGGCCAGCTTCCCGTTCGGGCCCTGACCTGACCAGTACCACAGCGGCGCACCGCGGTCGCTGGTAGAACCGGAAGTGTGCGTGCACGGCTCGTCCACACCTCCGATCTCGACGACGAGACCCGCGAACACGCCCGGCAGATGGTCGCCGAGGCGTTCGGCGGCGAGTTCACCGACACCGACTGGGAACACGCGCTGGGCGGCATGCATGCCGTGATCTGCTGGCGGGGCGCCCTGATCGGCCATGCCGCCGTGGTGCAACGCCGGCTCCTGCACCAGGACGCCGTGCTGCGCTGCGGCTACATCGAGGGGTTGGCGGTGCGCGAGGACCAGCGCGGTCAGGGCCTGGGAACCGCGCTGATGGACGCCGTCGAGCAGGTCATCCGGGGTGGGCATCACCTCGGCGCGCTCAGCGCCACCGAGCTGGGCCGGCCCGTGTACGCCGGCCGCGGGTGGCTGTCGTGGCGGGGGCCGACGTCGGTGCTCTCCCCCGCCGGGGTGCAGGCGACTCCGCAGGACGACGGGACCGTGATGGTGCTGCCGGGTGCGTTGCCGCCGGGCGTCGCGCTGGACCCGGAAGCGGCCCTGACCTGCGATTGGCGTGACGGCGACGTGTGGTGATCGGTCCTCACAGCCCACCGATGCCGGGGGTGAGCGGAAATTCACGGCCCGAGCGGGCGCGACACGACCAGGCAATCGCCGCGTAATCAGCCCGAAACACCACCTGCATAGACAGGGGGCATGAGTGAGCCGGACTGGTCGCCGCTCACCGGATTCCGGGTCGCGGTGACGTCAGCGCGGCGGGCCGACGAGCTCGCCACGCTGCTTCGCCGTCGCGGCGCCACCGTCACCAGCGCCGCCGCGATCGAGATGGTGCCGCTGCCCGACGACGACGAACTGCAGCAGAACACCCAGGCCCTGATCGCCACACCACCCGACATCGTGATCGCCACGACCGGGATCGGCTTCCGCGGCTGGATGGCCGCGGCCGACGGGTGGGGCACCGCCGCCGAGCTGACCGAGGCGCTGAGCAAGGCCCGGGTGGTCTCCCGCGGCCCCAAGGCCACCGGCGCGCTGCGGGCAGGCGGACTGCCCGAGGAGTGGTCCCCGGATTCGGAATCCTCCCGGGAGCTGGCGCACTACCTGATCGAGGGCGGCATCGCGGGCGCCCGCATCGCCGTCCAGCTGCACGGCGCCACCAACGATTGGGATCCGTTCCCCGAGTTCCTCGACGAACTACGGGCAGCCGGAGCGCAGGTCGTCCCGATCCGGGTGTACCGCTGGCATCCGGCGCCCCGCAACGGCGACTTCGATCAGCTGGTCGCCGGGATCGCCGAGGAGAAATTCGACGCGGTCAGCTTCACCTCAGCGCCCGCCGTCGCGTCGGTGCTCATGCGGGCCGGCGAGATGGGCCTCGAGGACGCAGTCCTCTCGGCGCTGCGCCGCGGCGTGCACGCGATGTGTGTCGGACCGGTGACCGCGCGTCCGCTGGTGCGGCTGGGGGTGCCGACCTCGGCCCCGGAGCGGATGCGCCTCGGCGCGCTGGCGCGCCACATCACCGACGAGCTTCCGCTGCTGCAGGCCCGCACCGTGCGGGTGGCCGGCCACCTGCTCGAGATCCGGGGAAACTGCGTCGTGGTCGACGGCGCGGTCAAGACGATGTCGCCGGCGGCGATGGCGACCATCCGGGCGCTGGCGCTGCGGCCGGGCACCGTGGTGTCACGCGCCGACCTGCTGCGTGCGCTGCCGGGTAGCAGCACCGACCCGCACGCGGTCGAGACCGCGGTGCTGCGGCTGCGCACCGCACTGGGCGACAAGACGATGGTCTCGACCGTGGTCAAACGCGGCTACCGGCTGACCGTCGACGAGGCCTTTGCGTCATGAGTTTCCTGCTGGTCGCACACGGCACCCGGGTGCAGCGCGGGGTGTCGCTGATCGGGGATCTGGCCGAACAGGTCGCACGGATGCTGGACCGGCCGGTCCGGGTGGCGTTCGTCGACGTGCTCGGCCCCAGTCCCGGCGAGCTGCTCAGCGCGTCCACGGACGAGCCGACGGTGCTGGTCCCCGCGTTCCTGGCCCGCGGCTACCACGTGACCAGCGACATCCCCGAACACGTCACGGCAAGTGGCCATCCCGATGTGACCGTCGCCCGGGCGCTGGGGCCCGACCCCGCGCTGGTGCGGGTGCTGGTCGACCGGCTACTCGAAATCGGCTGGCAGCCCGGAGATTCGGTGATCCTCGCCGCCGCCGGAACCTCGGACCGCGGCGCCATGCGCGACCTGCACACCACCGCGACCGCGCTGTCGGCGACGGTCGGCTCCCGGGTCGAACTCGCCTTCGCGGCGACCGGCGACCCCCGGGTGGCCGACGCCGTCACCGCGGTGCGGCGGCGCCGTCCGCACCGCCGCGTCGTCGTCGCGTCATACCTGTTGTCCGAGGGGCTGTTCCAGGACCGGCTGCGCGGCAGCGGCGCCGACCTGGTCACCGACCCGCTTGGCACCCATCCCGGGGTGGCCCGGCTGATCAGCAACAGGTTCGCCCGCGCGGGGGCCGAGCCCTCAGGGATGCGGGGTCGTTGACGGCGGCAGTGCGGCCACCAGCGGGGTGTCCGCACCGACCCGGCCCAGACTCAGCGCTCCGCCCGGATCACCCAGCGGCGCGTCACGGCCCGGCAGGGTCATCGTGAAGAACGCCGCGTTGTCCTCGAGGAACTGCGCCTCCTCGTCGGGCAGGTCCGTCTCGTAGTAGATCGCGTCCACCCGGCAGGCCAGCCGGCAGGCTCCACAGTCGACGCACTCGTTGGGGTTGATGTACATCGCCCGGTCGCCTTCGTAGATGCAGTCCGCCGGGCACTCTTGCATGCAGGACTTGTCCACGATGTCCACGCACGCACTACCGATCACGTAGGTCATGGCAACCACGGTAGGGATCGGACGCGGGCACGTCGTGGGCCGAAAGTCCTCACTTTGATCTCGAACGGGCAACAGGGCACCCGGGTCACCGCGAACGCGCGTTCCCGGTAGTCGACAGCGCTGTCGAGCGACCGGGAACGCACGTTCGCGGCAGTCGGGGTCAGGAGCCGACCTGGACGTCTCCGTCCGCCGTGATCCTGGTGGCGTACACCGGCAGCGAGCGCTCCGGATCATCCAGACAGCTACCGTCGTCGAGCGCGAAAGCCTGCTTCTTGATGGGTGTTTGAACCGTCGGCCGGCCGGCGCGGTCACCGACGATGCCCCGCGACATCACCGCGGCGCCGGAGAACGGGTCGATGTTGCCGACCGCGTACACCGCGCCGTCGTCGAGCCGGAAGAGCGCGGCCTGAACACCGTCGGGCAGCAGCACCCCGACACCCCGGTTGGCCGTCAGCCGGTCGTAAGGGCATGCCGTCGTCCACACGGTGACGTCACCCAGCAGCGTCATCGTCGCTACCCTCCTATCTTCGGCATGCCGATGTCGGTGGGCACCCGGCGCCCGTCCCGCTCGGTGAAGGTCACGGTCGGATCGACGGTGTCCGGGGCGTTGACGAAGGACACGAACCGCGACAACTTCTCCGGGTCCTCCAGCACGCCCTTCCATTCGCACGCATAGCCTTCGACGTGGCGCCCGATCGCGGCTTCGAACTCCGCGGCAAGCCCCAGCGAGTCGTCACACACGACCTCACGCACGTGGTCGAGACCCGTCTCCTCCACCCAGGGTGCGGTGCGCTGCAACCGATCTGCGGTGCGGATGTAGTACATCAGGAACCGGTCGACATACCGGACCAAGGTCTCGTCGTCGAGGTCACCGGCCAGCAGCTCGGCATGCCGCGGCGTCATGCCCCCGTTGCCGCCGACATAGAGGTTCCAGCCGTTCTCGGTGGCGATCACGCCGACGTCCTTGCCGCGCGCCTCGGCACATTCGCGCGCACAACCCGACACCCCCATCTTGATCTTGTGCGGCGCGCGCAGGCCGCGGTAGCGCAGCTCCAGGTTGATGGCCATCTGCACCGAATCCTGCTGGCCGTAACGGCACCAGTCGCTGCCCACACAGCTCTTCACGGTGCGCAGCGCCTTGCCGTAGGCGTGCCCGGACTCCATGCCGCCCTCGACCAGGCGGCGCCAGATCTCGGGCAGCTGGTCGACCCTGGCGCCGAACATGTCGATGCGCTGGCCGCCGGTGATCTTGGTGTAGAGGTCGAACTCCTTGGCGATCTGCCCGATCAGGATCAGGTGCTCGGGGGTGATGTCCCCGCCGGGCACCCGGGGCACCACCGAGTAGCTGCCGTTGCGCTGGATGTTGGCCAGAAAGTGGTCGTTGGAATCCTGCAGCGAGGCCTGCTCGCCGTCGAGGATGTGGTCCGAACTCGTCGAGGCCAGGATCGAGGCGACCACGGGTTTGCAGATGTCGCAGCCCTTCCCGGTGCCGAACCGCGCGATGAGCCCGGAGAAGGTGCGGATCTCGGTGGCGCCGACGATCTCGAACAGTTCGGCCCGCGACTGGCTGAAGTGTTCGCAGAGCGCCTTGGACTGCTCGACGCCCTGCGCCTCGAGCAACTGCTTGAGCAGCGGCACGCACGACCCGCACGAGGTGCCGGCCTTGGTGCAGCCCTTCAGCGCGGGCACGTCATGGCACCCCTCGCCGATGGCCGCGGTCAGATCCCCCTTGGTGACGTTGTTGCATGAGCAGATCTGCGCCGCGTCCGGCAGCGCCCCGACGCCCAGACCCGATGCCCCGCCCTCGGATCCGGCCGGTGCGATCAGCCCGAGCGGATCCCCCGGCAGCGGCTCCCCGACCATCGGCCGCAACACGCCGTAGGCGGACGCGTCGCCGACGAGAATGCCGCCGAGCAGGGTCTTGGCGTCGTCGGAGAGCACCAGCTTGGCGTAGGTGCACCCGACCGCGTCGTTGACGGCCACCTCGAGACAGTCCGGGGTCGCCCCCATCGCATCACCGAAGCTGGCGACATCGACACCGAGCAGCTTGAGCTTGGTGGACATGTCGGCTTCGGGGAACTCCGCCGCACCCCCCAACAACCGATCCGCGACCACCTCGGCGCTGGTGTAGCCGGGACCGACCAGGCCGTAACAGCGGCCCTCGACGGCGGCGACCTCGCCGATCGCGTAGACACCCGCGCCCGGCGCATCGACGGCCGCACAACCGGTGTCGGTGAGCACACCGCCGCGTTCGGCGATCGCCAGCCCCGCCTGGCGGGCCAGTTCGTCGCGCGGGCGCACACCCGCTGCGAACACCACGACGCCGGCATCGACGGTCGCCCCGTCGCTCAACGTGACGCGCACGGCGCCGTCGTCGGCGGGTTCGATCTTCTCGGTCCCGACGCCGACGTGAACGTCGATGCCGAGGTCGGTGATCATCCGGGTCAGCAGCGCACCGCCGGCCTCGTCGAGCTGTTGGGCCATCAGCCGGGGTGCCATCTCGACCACGTGGGCACCCATCCCGAACCCGCGCAGCGCATTGGCGGCCTCGAGCCCGAGCAGGCCACCGCCGATCACTACGCCGGTGGCCGGCTTGCCGTCCGCCACCGCGCGGGAGGCGTCGGCGCGGATCGCATCGAGGTCGTCGAGCGTGCGATAGACATGGCAGGGCGGCAGATCGTGGCCGGGGACCGGCGGCACGAAAGCGTAGGACCCCGTCGCCAGCACCACCGCGTCGTAGCCGAACTGCTCGCCGTCGTCGGTGCTCACCACCTTGGCGGCCGGATCGAATCCGGTCACCCGGGCGCCCAACCGGACGTCTACCAGGGAGTCGCCCGCGTAGTCGTTTCCGGGCAGGGCGAGCCGCGCCCGGTCCCAGTGCTCGGTGTAGCCGGTGAGGCCGACCCGGTCGTAGGCGGCGTCGAGTTCCTCGGCCAGGACGGTGATACGCCATCTGCCGTCGGTGTCACGGGAGCGGAGGGCCTCGACGAAGCGGTGGCCCACCATCCCGTGGCCGACGACCACGACATGTGCGGTGGCAGCCATGCCGGTCAGGCTATGGAGACGATATTGCCTCGATGTCGCCTCGTGTGAAGCGACCATCACAGTGTGCTCACGCCCGGTGCCGCGAAGCTGTGAGGCCGTTCGCTGCGGGCGAACAGCGAATCGGAACATGAGCGGCCCAGACTCAAGTTCTATCGGGTGGAGGTACCGGCACAGGGGCCGGTCACGACTCGAGGAGATGAATCAATGGGAAACACGACTCCGGCTGTGCCACTGTGGTCGCGGCCGGCGCTGACGCCGTTCAACACCGACCGCTGGGTACGCGACTTCTTCGGACCCGCCACCGTCAACGCGTGGGCCGGCGACAGCGGCATCAACCCGGCCGTGGAGGTCCAGCGCGACGGCGACGACGCGGTGATCCGGGTCGACCTGCCCGGCGTCGACGTCGACAAGGACGTCACCGTCGAGGTGGACAAGGGCCGGCTCGTCATCCGCGGTGAGCGCCGCGACGAACGGTCCGAGGAACGCCAGGAGGACGGCGGCGTACGCCGGGTCAGCGAGGTCCGCTACGGATCGTTCCACCGCTCGTTCGCACTGCCCACCCACGTCACCGGCGAGGCGGTCTCGGCAGGCTACGACGCGGGCGTGCTGACCGTCCGGGTGGCCGGTGCCCACAAAGGCGCCGAGACCCAGCGCATCGCCATCGAAAGCAAGTAGTCACGACAGCGCAGAACCGGTGGGAGCCCACGGCCTCCCACCGGTTCTTCCGGCACGCCGACGGCTACCTCCAGCGGGCCAGAATCTCGTTGGCGCGCTTGGCCAGTGCCGCCTGCCACAACGGACCGAAGCTGATCCTGGCCACGCCCAGCGGGCCGTACGAGGCGGGGTCGGCGGTGTCCGGCGCGGCGATCGCGTTCACCGGCAACGGGAGCTCGGAGGCCAACCGCCGCAAGGTCTCCGGCTCATGGAACCCGACGGGATACAGCACGTCCGCACCGGCCTCGGCGGCATGCCGCAACCGGGCGATCGCGCGATCCACCCGGTCGGCCGGGTCGCCGTCGGCGCGCAGGAACAGGTCTGTGCGGGCGTTGATCACCACATGCACCCCGGCCGCGTCCGCCGCGGCGCGCAGCGCGCCCACCAGCTGGGCATGCTCGCCGGCCGGGCGCAGCCGCCCACCCTCGCCGTGCACGGTGTCCTCGATGTTGCACCCCACCGCGCCGGCCGACAGCAGCCCGTCGATCAGCCGGGTGGGCGCCTCGCCGTAGCCGGACTCGACGTCCACCGACACCGGCACGTCGACCGCGGCGGTGATCTGGGCGACCCGGGTGAGCAACTCGTCGAACGTCATGCCCTCGTTGTCGGGACGGCCGATCGAGTCGGCCACCGGGTGGCTGCCGACCGTGAGCGCGGCGAACCCGGCGCCGACCGCCAGCCGCGCCGACCAGGCGTCCCACACCGTGGGCAGCACGACGGGGTCGCCGGGGGTGTGCAACGCCAGGAACGTCTCTGCGGGCTGCCTCAGTCCCTGGTGGCCCATCGTCTTCCTTCGCACGTCATAGTGATCCGTCTCACCTTTTTTTCGGTGATGTGGCTAGCATCGGGTGTCGTAGTGTGATTCCCGACACCCTTCAGCCCAAGGAGGTCACTTGTCCAGCACCACCGAACTCGCCGAGCTTCACGATTTGATCGGAAACCTCCGGCGGTGCGTGACATCGCTGGCGTCGCGATACGGGGACAGCCCTGGCACCCGCCGCATCGTCAATGACGCCGAGCGCATCCTCAACGATATCGACCGACTCGACATCGATGCAGAGGAATTGGAGTTGGCGCGCGGGGTGACCCGCCACCAGCATGTCGCAGAGCGGATCCCGATCCCGGATACGCAATACGACACCGATTTCTGGCGCGGCGTCGACGACGAAGGACTCGGCGGGACGCGCTGAACCCGGCGCGCCAGAGCGGCGCACCGGGTACGTGGGACAGAAGAACATCGAAAGGCAAATGTGAGCGCACCCGCCGCCGACCGCAACGCGACCGGCGTCTTCTCGCCTGGCCGTGCCCAGATCTCGCAGCGCACCCTCCGCACCGACAACTGGTGGAAGTCGCCGGTCATCATCGACCTCGGCTTCGCCGCGTTCATCATCTACGCGACCGTCCGGGCGTTCATGCAGAAGTGGTACTACGTGCCGGACTACCACTACCTGACGCCGTTCTACTCACCGTGCGTCAGCACCGGGTGCCTTCCCGAGGCCAGCCACTTCGGCCAGTTCCTGCCCGACGTCTGGTGGCTGCCCTACGCGGCGCTGTCACTGCCGTTCCTGCTGCTGTTCCGGCTGACGTGCTACTACTACCGCGGCGCCTACTACCGCACGGTCTGGCAGGCGCCGACAGCCTGCGCGGTCGCCGAACCGCACGCCACCTACACCGGTGAGACCCGCTTCCCGCTGATCATCCAGAACACCCACCGGTACTTCTTCTACATCGCCGCGATCATCTCGGTGATCAACACCTACGACGCGATCATCGCCTTCCACTCCCCCAGCGGGTTCGGATTCGGCCTGGGCAACATCGTTCTGGTGACGAACGTCGTCCTGCTGTGGGCCTACACGCTGTCCTGCCACTCCTGCCGGCACGTGGCCGGCGGCCGGCTCAAGCACTTCTCCAAACACCCTGTGCGGTACTGGCTGTGGACCCAGATCAGCAAGATCAACACCCGCCACAAGATGTTCGCGTGGATCACGCTGGGCACCCTGATGTTCACCGACTTCTACGTCATGGCGCTGGCAGCCGGGTGGTTCCCCGATCTGCGATTCATCGGCTGACAACTCAATCCAAGAACTAGTGAGGGTTTTTCTTCTATGAGTGAGCTGGAACGGCACGAGTACGACGTCGTCGTGATCGGTGCCGGCGGTGCCGGACTGCGCGCGGTGATCGAGGCCCGCGAGCGGGGCCTGCGGGTTGCGGTGGTGACCAAATCGCTGTTCGGCAAGGCGCACACGGTGATGGCCGAGGGCGGCTGTGCGGCCGCGATGCGCAACGTCAACACCAAGGACTCCTGGCAGGTGCACTTCGGTGACACCATGCGCGGCGGCAAGTTCCTCAACAACTGGCGAATGGCCGAACTGCACGCCCAGGAGGCACCCGACCGGGTGTGGGAGCTCGAGACCTACGGAGCGCTGTTCGACCGGACCAAGGACGGCAAGATCAGCCAGCGCAACTTCGGCGGGCACACCTATCCCCGGCTGGCCCACGTCGGTGACCGCACCGGCCTGGAGATCATCCGCACCCTGCAGCAGAAGATCGTCTCGCTGCAGCAGGAGGACAAGGCCGAACTCGGCGACTACGACGCGCGGATCAAGGTCTTTCACGAAACCTCGATCACCGAGCTGATCCTCGAGAACGGCCGGGTCGCCGGAGCATTCGGCTACTACCGGGAAACCGGCAAGTTCGTGCTGTTCGAGGCGCCGGCCATCGTGCTGGCCACCGGCGGTATCGGCAAGTCGTTCAAGGTGTCGTCGAACTCGTGGGAGTACACCGGCGACGGCCACGCACTGGCGCTGCGCGCCGGCTCGGGCCTGATCAACATGGAGTTCATCCAGTTCCATCCCACCGGGATGGTCTGGCCGCTGTCGGTGAAGGGCATCCTGGTCACCGAAGGCGTGCGCGGCGACGGCGGGGTGCTCAAGAACTCCGACGGCAAGCGCTTCATGTTCGACTACATCCCCGACGTATTCAAGGGGCAGTACGCCGAGACCGAAGAAGAGGCCGACCAGTGGCTCAAGGACAACGACTCGGCCCGGCGTACCCCTGACCTGTTGCCCCGCGACGAGGTTGCGCGCGCGATCAACGAAGAGGTCAAAGCCGGCCGGGGCAGCCCACACGGCGGGGTGTACCTCGACATCGCCTCGCGCATGCCCACAGAGGAGATCAGGCGCCGGCTGCCGTCGATGTACCACCAGTTCATCGAACTCGCCGAGGTCGACATCACCAAGGACGAGATGGAGGTCGGACCGACCTGTCACTACGTGATGGGTGGCATCGAGGTCGACCCCGACACCGGCGGTGCGGCCACACCCGGCCTGTTCGCCGCCGGGGAGTGCTCCGGGGGTATGCACGGCTCCAACCGGCTCGGCGGCAACTCACTGTCGGACCTGCTGGTGTTCGGCCGGCGCGCCGGCGTCGGCGCCTCGGACTACGTGCGGGGGCTGGCCGAGCGGCCGAAGGTCTCCGATTCCGCCCTCGACGGCGCCCAGCAGCTCGCGCTGTCGCCGTTCGAGCCCAAGCCCAACCCGGAGAATCCCTACACGCTGCACGCCGAACTGCAGCAGTCGATGAACGACCTGGCCGGCATCATCCGCAAGCAGGGTGAGCTCGAAGAGGCGCTGGTCAAGATCGACGAGCTCAAGAGGCGCTATGCGAACGTGACCGTCGAGGGCGGTCGCATCTTCAACCCCGGCTGGCACCTGGCCATCGACATGCGCAACATGCTGCTGGTCAGCGAATGCGTGGCCAAGGCCGCGCTGCAGCGCACCGAGAGCCGCGGCGGGCACACCCGCGACGACTTCCCGCAGATGGACTCGCACTGGCGCAACAAGCTGCTGGTCTGCAAGGTGGCCCACGACGCGGCGGCCACCGAGGGCATCTCGGAGGTGCCGGCGGTGACCGTCACCGCCGAGCCGCAGGCACCGATGCGGCCGGACCTGCTCGGCTGTTTCGAGCTGTCCGAACTCGAGAAGTACTACACCGACGAAGAACTCGCCGAGCACCCGCAACGGAAGGGCTGAAGCAATGAGTGCCTATGAAGCGAACATGCGGGTTTGGCGTGGCGACGACAGCGGCGGCGGCCTGCAGGACTACCAGGTCGAGGTCAACGAGGGCGAGGTGGTGCTCGACATCATCCACCGGCTGCAGGCCACCCAGACCCCGGACCTGGCTGTGCGGTGGAACTGCAAGGCCGGCAAGTGCGGCTCGTGTTCGGCCGAGATCAACGGCCGCCCAAGGCTGATGTGCATGACCCGGATGTCGACGTTCGACCCGGCCGAGACGGTGACGGTGACCCCGTTGCGGACCTTCCCGGTGATGCGCGACCTGGTCACCGACGTGTCCTTCAATTACGAGAAGGCGCGGGAGATCCCGTCGTTCACCCCGCCGAAGGATCTGCAGCCCGGCGAGTACCGGATGGCGCAGGAGGACGTGAACCGGTCGCAGGAGTTCCGTAAGTGCATCGAGTGCTTCCTGTGCCAGAACACCTGCCACGTGGTGCGCGACCACGAGGAGAACAAGGAGGCGTTCGCCGGTCCGCGTTACCTGATGCGCCAGGCCGAGCTGGACATGCATCCCCTCGACGTGCACGGCCACCGGGCCGAGGAGGCCCAGGAGGACAACGGTCTGGGCTACTGCAACATCACCAAGTGCTGCACCGAGGTCTGCCCCGAGCACATCAAGATCACCGACAACGCGCTGATCCCGATGAAAGAGCGTGCGGCCGACCGCAAATACGATCCGATCGTGTGGCTGGGCAACAAGCTGTTCCGCCGGTGAACCTCGCCGAGGAGCGCGCTGTGGTGCGCTCACCCGCGACCGAGAACAGCTACGCCGTCGCGGGCTCGATCAGGACCGTCGACAGTGCCGTCGTGGCCGGCTCGGTCGCCACCCAGGGCAGCGCCGTGGTCGCCGGATCGGTTGCCACGGCCGGCAGTGCCGTCGTCGCCGGTTCGGTGGCCACAGCCGGCAGCGCCGCAGTGGCG
>NZ_JBSWXU010000126.1:0-15132 GCF_056160785.1 Mycobacterium sp. ABE4_509
GACCTGCGCCGGCCGCGGCGCCGAATCCCGGACCCGCGCCTGCTCCGGCGCCGAGTGGGCCCACCCCGGACACGGTCAGCGGACCGCTGCTGCCGGCCGAGGCGGCGCCGACCAACCCTGACCAAGGGCTGATGGGCATGATGGTCCCGGCGGGAGGCGGCTCATGAGGGCGACACTGACCGCGATGATCCTGGCCCTGGCGCTGGTGCTGTCCGGATGTGGCTGGCAGGGACTGAATTCCATTCCGTTGCCCGGCGTGCAGGGAGTCGGGCCGGGGTCGTTCACCATCCAGGCCAAGATGCCCGACGTGGACAACGTCGAACGCAACTCGCGGGTCCGCGTCGGCGACGTCAACGTCGGCACGGTCACCGAGATCGAGCGGCAGGGCTGGCATGCGCTGGTGACGATGTCGCTCAACAAGGACGTGGTGTTGCCCGCCAACGCGACCGCCACCGTCGGACAGACCAGCCTGCTGGGGTCCCAGCACATCGAGCTGGCCGCCCCCACCGACGAGACGCCCCAGGGCCGGCTCACCGAAGGCGCGGTGATCCCGTTGAAATCCTCCGGGGCATACCCGACCACCGAACAGGCGCTCGCCGCAGTGGCGTTGCTGCTCAACGGCGGCGGGCTGGGCAACATCCAGGACATCACCACCGCGCTGTCCACGGCGTTCTCCGGCCGCGAGAACGACCTGCGCAGCCTGATCGAGCAGCTCGACATCGCGATCGGGCACCTCGACGACCAGACCGACGACATCATCGCCACCTCGGAGAGCCTGAACAACCTGGTGGGCCAGATCGCCGCGCAGAAACCCGTTCTGGACCGGGCCCTGGAGACCATCCCGGACGCGCTGGCCGTGCTGCGCGACCAGCGCGACGCGTTGTCCGAGGCGCTGGTGCAGCTGGGCAGGTTCAGCGCGCTGGCCGCCGACTCGGTCAACCAGACCCGGGAGTCGCTGGTCGCCGAGCTCGAGGACATCGGGCCGGTGCTGCAGTCGCTGGCCGACGCCGGGCCCGCACTGACCCGCGCGTTGAGCTTCCTGCCCACCTTCCCGTTCCCGAAGGAGACGCTGACCAACTGGATGCGCGGCGACTACGCCAACCTGACGCTGGTAGTGGACCTGACGCTGTCGCGCATCGACCAGGGCTTGTTCACCGGCACCCGGTGGGAGTGCAACCTGACCTGGCTGGAGCTGCAGTGGGGCCGCACGGTCGGGCAGATGCCCAGCCCGTGCAACCAGAACGTGCCGCCCCCCGGCGGCAATCCGCTGGTCGCGCCGTACCGCTT
This sequence comes from Mycobacterium sp. ABE4_509, assembly GCF_056160785.1. Classification (NCBI taxonomy): domain Bacteria; kingdom Bacillati; phylum Actinomycetota; class Actinomycetes; order Mycobacteriales; family Mycobacteriaceae; genus Mycobacterium; species Mycobacterium sp. ABE4_509. The sequence continues at coordinate 1,288 of NZ_JBSWXU010000126.1, forward strand.
GGATCAGGGGCGTTGACATGCGGGTGACCAGACAGATGCTGATCCAGCTGGCGATCTTCTCGGTGGTGGCGGCCACGTTCGTGGCCATCATGGTGTTCGGCTACATGCGGCTGCCGCAGCTGGTCGGGATCGGCCAGTACCGGGTGACCCTGGAGTTGCCGGAGACCGGTGGGCTCTATGAGCGCTCCAACGTCACCTATCGCGGTTCGCAGGTGGGCATCGTCGACAGCGTGGCGTTGACCGATACCGGGGTGGCCGCGGTGCTGTCGCTGGATTCCGGTGTCCCGATCCCGGCGGACCTGATCGCCGAGGTGCGCAGCCAGTCGGCGGTGGGTGAACAGTTCGTCCAGCTGCTGCCGCAGAGCGGCGCCGGCCCCGAACTGCAAGACGGCGACCAGATTCCGGCCGACCGGGTGCGGATGCCGGCCGATGTGAACACCGTGCTGAATCTGACCAACGAAGGGCTGCGGGCGATCCCGAAGGACAACCTGCGGACCGTCGTCGACGAGGCCTACGAAGCCGTCGGCGGCCTCGGACCGGATTTGCGCCGGCTGGTCAACGGGTCGACGACGCTGGCCATCGATGCGCGCGAGAACCTCGATTCCTTGACCACGGTCATCGACGACGTCCAGCCGGTGCTGGATTCGCAGACCGACACCGCCGGTTCGATCCAGGCGTGGGCGAGCAACCTGGCCAGCATCACCGGACAGCTCCAACGGGAGGACGGCGCGGTGGCCGGCATCCTCGACCGCGGGCCCGGGGCCGCCGAGGAGACCAGGGCCCTGTTCGACCAACTGCAGCCGACGTTGCCGATCGTGCTGGCCAACCTGGTCAGCGTCGGTGAGGTGGCGGTGGCCTATCAGCCCGGCCTGGAACAGTTACTGGTGTTGTTGCCCCAGGGCACCGCGGTCACCCAGGCCATCGGTGTGCCCAAGCACGGCACCAAGCAGGACTACAAGGGCGACTCGCTGGTGTTCAACCTGAACCTGAACGTGCCCCCGCCGTGCACGACCGGCTTCCTGCCCGCCCAGCAGCAGCGGGGCCCGACGTTCGAGGATTATCCCGACCGCCCTGCCGGCGATGTGTATTGTCGGGTGCCGCAGGACGGGCCGTTCAACGTGCGAGGCGCGCGTAACCTCCCCTGCATCACGGTGCCGGGCAAGCGGGCCCCCACCGCGAAAATGTGTGAGAGCGACGAGGTTTACGTGCCGTTGAACGACGGATGGAACTGGAAGGGCGACCCGAACGCGACGCTGTCGGGACAGGACGTACCCCAGCTGCCACCGGGCTCGCCACCTGCGCAAGCAGCTCCGCCACCGGCTCCGCCGCCGCCTCCGATGGTGGCCGCTGAGTACGACCCGGCGAGCGGCACGTACGTTGGTCCGGACGGACGGGTGTACACACAGTCCAACCTGGCCCGCAGTGCCGCAGAGGAGCAAACATGGCAGACGATGCTGCTGCCCCCGAAGGGGAATTGACGGCGTCGAGCGCGGATTCGGCAGCGAAGCCCAAGGAAGGGGACGCGGCGTCGAATGCCGCGGAACCGGAGTCGACGGCTGCCGAACTGACCGACGGCGAGACGTCGGAGACCACCGACCCCGGTGACGCCGACGATGCCGGTGGCGGGGTGGACGCCGACGCTGAGCCCGCCGCTGAGCGCAGCCCGATGTCGCACGTGAAGGTCGCGCTGATCGCAGGGCTCGTCGCCGTGGTCGCGTTGACGGGGCTGATCGGCTGGCTCGGCTTCCGCGCCTACCAGGCCAACCAGGACGAGCAGTTGCGCAGCCTGTATCTGCAGGTGGGTAGGCAGGGTGCGTTGAACCTCACCACCATCGACTTCGAGAGCGCCGACGCCGATGTGCAGCGCATCCTCGATTCCGCGACGGGCACGTTCTACGACGATTTCCAGCAGCGGGCCGAGCCGTTCGTCGAGGTGGTCAAGCAGGCCCAGTCCACGTCGGAGGGCACGATCGCCGAGGCGGGACTGGAGTCGGTCGACGGCGATGAGGCGCAGGTGCTCGTCGCGGTCACCGTGCGAACGTCCAACGTCGGTGCGCCCGAACAGCCTCCGCGTGCCTGGCGGATGCGCATCTCGGTGCAGAAGGTCGGCGACGACGAGGTCAAGGTGTCCAACGTGGAGTTTGTGCCATGAGCGATGACGACAAGGACGACAAGACGACCGGGGTCGCCGAGGGCGAAGCCGTCGACGTGGACGAGGCGGAGACCGGGGCGGACAAGCCCGAATCCGAGGCCGAGTCGAACGCCGAGACGGACGAGGACCCAGAGGCAGGCACCGCCGAGAGCGCCGAGGCCGGCACCACCGAGAGCGTCGAGAGCGACACCGCCGACGAGACCGGGGAGGACGCGCCGGCTGACGAGACGGCCCCGGCCAAGGCCGCCAAGCGCCCCGTGCAGTGGTCGCGCGTCGCCGCATTCGCGCTGCTGCCGGCGTTGGCTCTGGTGCTGGCACTGGGCGCCGGCTACCTGAAATGGCAGGCGAATTCCGCGCGCAACGCCGAGCTCGCTGCACAGACCTCGACGCAGGCCGCCACGGACAGCACCATCGCGTTGCTGTCCTATTCGCCGGATACGGTCGAAGAGCAACTCGGCGCCGCCCGCGATCTGCTGACCGGGGAGTTCCAGGAGTCCTACACCGACCTGACGAACGACGTCGTCATCCCGGGCGCCAAGGAGCAGCAGATCACCGCCGTCGCGTCGGTGCCCGCCGCCGCGTCGGTGTCGGCAGACCAGAACGAGGCCGTGGTGCTGTTGTTCGTCAATCAGACGGTGACCGTCGGTCAGGAGCCGCCGACCGATACGGCCTCCAGTGTCCGGGTGACGCTGGAGAAGGTCGGCGACCGCTGGCTGATCTCGCAGTTCGACCCGGTCTAGATCACGCAACCTGGCCTGGGTTCATGACGGTGCGCGGACTCGCGCCGGTCGACGCCCAGATGTACTGGATGGCCGGCGCCATCCCCAACGACCAGTTCCTGGTCTACGTGTTCGACGGCGCGTCCGGCGATGTCGAGGCCGCGTTGGACGCCGTGCTGCGCAGGGCCAGGGCCTGCGCCCAGCTCGCCGTGCGCATCGCCGAGGGCGGATTCTGGACCTACCCGGGGTGGGAACCGTGCCGGATCGGTGCGGACCGCTTCGAGGTGCACCGGCTGGCGGATCCGGGTTGGACCGCCTGTCTGGACGCGGTGGCCGCCCTGGCCGACCGTCAGCTCGATCCGAGGTCGATGCCGTGGCGGTTGCACGTCTTCCCGGGGGTCGACGGCCTGCCCGGCGGTGGAGCCGGCGTGGTGGTGGTCCTGCAGATCTCGCACGCGCTCGGCGACGGGCACCGGTCCTCGGCGTTCGCCGCCTACCTGTTCGGTCGAGACGAGCCGGTTCCGGATCCGGTGGCCCCGCGTCACCGCCCGCTGAGCCTGCCGCTGCGCGCTGTGGCGGCGGCCCGGGCCCACCACGTGCTGGTCCGCGACACCGCTGCCGGACTTGTTCCCGGGCAGGCGAATCCGTGTCCGGCCCTGCGCAGCAACGCGCGTCCGGCAGGGGCGCGCTGGGTCCGGACGGTGATCTGCGAGCGTGCACGCCTGCCGGGGCCGACGGTGACTGTGGGGGCGCTCGCGGCGGTGGCGGCGGCGCTGTCGGCGCACCTGGACGAGTTCGGTTCGGACACCTCGAGGTTGGGCGCTGAGGTGCCGATGGCGAAGGCCGGCCCCCGGTGGGCCAACAACCATTTCGGCAACGTCGGGGTCGGGCTGCACCCGAGGTTGCCGTTCGCGCCGCGGTGTCGCGCGATCGCCGCTGAACTGCACCAACGCCGGCGGCGGGCCTCCCACCCGGCGCTGCGGGCAGAGGCGGCTGCGTTCGCCGCCGTTCCCGCGCCGTTGCTGCGTTGGGGCGTGGCCCAATTCGACCCGACGGTGCGGTCGGACACCGTCGCCGGGAACACGGTGGTCTCCAGCGTCAACCGCGGTGCACCCGATCTTCGTTTCGGCTCGGCTCCGGTGGTGCTGACCACCGGTCTGCCCGGTCTGTCCCCGATGATGGGGGTGACCCACGGAGTGCACGGCATCGGCGACACCGTTGCGATCAGCGTGCACGCCGCCGCATCGGCGATCGGCGACATCGAGGCCTACATCGAACGTCTGCAGCGCGAACTGTGCGGCTAGGTCGCTTCGACGCGGGTGCCCACGGCGCTGTCCAGCGACCGGGTCGCCGCGTCGCGGTCGTCGCCCATGCCCGCCAGGGTGTCGATGATCAGCGGGCCCAGGATCTGGGTGAGGCCGTGGCCCTCGTGCCCGAAGAACCCGACCATCTCCAGCATCACGGCGCCGTGATTGATGCTCCACAGCCGGCCCGCCACGGCCAGCTCGTCGTCGGCGCGGATCCGTCCGGCCGACATCATCCGGTGCACGGCGCGGCGCAGGGCGCCGAACGAGTCGGTCCATTCGGCCCGGTTGGTCGCGCTGCCTGTCACCGTGAGGTCGGCGCGGAAGCGGGCGATCGACGCCGGTGTGGCCGTGCCGAACATCAGCTGATAGCGCTGTGGGTTGGCCAGCGCGAACTGGTGATAGGCCAACCCCATGGCCAGGAAATCGGCCACCGGGTCATCGGTTTCGGGGATGTCGGTGAGCGCCGCGGTGAACCGGGTGAACACGTCGGCGGCGATGGCGTCGATCAGTTCGGTCATGCCGCCGAAGTGGGTGTATACGGCCATGGTCGAGGTTCCCGCTTCGGCGGCCACCTCACGGGTGCGCAGCGCCGACAAGCCGTCCCGCTCCAGCAGCCGCACACCGGCCGCGACCAGTGAGTCACGCATCGACTCCATGGTTGTCATGGTGCCATAACGGTGTTATACAGGGGGTGCCCATAACGTTGTTATCGGTAGGGGGCTCGATGAATCGCTATCTGGCCGGGGCGTTCGCGCCGATCGCGCAGGAATGCACGCTCACCGACCTCGAAGTGACCGGCGCCATCCCCGACCACCTCGACGGGCGGTACCTGCGCAACGGGCCCAACCCGATCGGTGAGATCGACCCCGAGCTCTACCACTGGTTCATCGGGGACGGGATGGTGCACGGGATCCGCATCCGCGACGGCAGGGCCGAGTGGTATCGCAACCGGTGGGTACGCGGACCGCAGGCCGCCCGCGCGCTGGGGGAGCCGCCGCTGCAGGACGGGGTGTCGATCTCCGGGATCGGTGCGAACACCAACGTCATCGGCCACGGCGGCAAGACCCTGGCGCTGATCGAAGCCGGGGTGGCCAACTACGAGCTGACCGACGAACTCGACACCGTCGGCGTCTGCGACTTCGACGGCACCCTGACCGGCGGCTACACCGCGCATCCCAAACGCGATCCCGACACCGGCGAACTGCACGCGGTGTCCTACAGCATGCTGCGCGGAAACACCGTGCAGTACTCGGTCATCGGCACCGACGGCCGGGCGCGGCGCACCGTCGACATCGAGGTGTCGGGCAGTCCGATGATGCACGACTTCTCGCTGACCGAACGCTACGTCGTGCTCTACGACCTGCCGGTCACCTTCGACGTCGGCACCGCGGCCACCATGGGCGTGCCCCGCGCGCTGCGGCTGCCGGCCCGGTTGTTGCTGTCCGCGCTGATCGGCCGGGTGCGCATCCCCGACCCCATCGCCGCCCGCCGGCCCGCCGGACCGTCGTCGGACCGGCGCTTCCCGTACTCGTGGAACCCGAGATACCCGGCCCGTATCGGCGTCATGCCCCGCGACGGCGACAACAGCGACGTCCGCTGGTTCGACGTCGAGCCGTGCTACGTCTTCCATCCGCTGAACGCCTACGACTCGGATTCGCCGACCGGCGACACCATCGTGCTCGACGTCGTACGCCATCCGAAGATGTTCGACACCAACCATCTCGGCCCCGACGAGGGGCCGCCTGCGCTGGAACGCTGGACGGTCGATCTCGCCGACGGCAAGGTTCGCCAGTCACGTGTCGACGACCGTCCGCAGGAGTTCCCGCGAGTCGACGAACGGCTCGTCGGCAAGCGGCACCGATACGGCTACGTCGCAGGTGTGGGGGATGGGGACGGTGAGGGCACCGTGCTCAAGCACGACTTCGTCGGCGGGAACACCGCGAGCCGCTGCTTCGGCCCCGACGCCGTCGTCGGGGAGTTCGTGTTCCAGCCGAGCGCCCCGGACGCCGCCGAGGACGACGGCGTGCTGATGGGCTACGTCTACGACCGGCGCAGCGACCGCAGCGAGCTCGCGATCCTGGACGCCCAGACCCTCGAGGACGTCGCGAGCATCAAATTGCCGCACCGTGTCCCGGCCGGTTTCCACGGAAACTGGGTGCCCGAGGGTTGACCTCCGGTCCCGGCCCGGACCCCGGCGCGGGTGGGGGGGTGGTGGGCCGCCGCGTGACAGATGGCCTAGATTCTGTTGCATGACTGCCTACGACACTGCTCTGGACGTCGGCGTGCTCATCCTGCGGGTTGTGCTGGGCCTGACGATGGCCGCGCACGGCTACAACAAGTTCTTCGGCAAGGGCGGGCTCAAGGGCACCGCCGGCTGGTTCGACAGCATGGGCATGAAGCCCGGCATGTTCCACGCCCGGGTGGCGGCGACCACCGAGATGGCCGCCGGCATCGGTCTGGCCGTCGGCCTGCTGACGCCGGTGCCGGCCGCCGGCTTCGTCGCGCTGATGCTCGTCGCGGCCTGGACCGTGCACAAGGAGAACGGATTCTTCATCGTCAAGGAGGGCTGGGAGTACAACCTGGTGCTCGCGGTCGCCGCCGTCGGTGTCGCCACCATCGGTGCGGGCCGGATCAGCCTGGACTACCTGTTGTTCTCCGGCACCGGGTTCTACGACCTGCTGCACGGCTGGTGGGGTCTGATCATCTCGGCGGGGCTGGGTCTGGCCGGAGGTATCGGTCAGCTGGTGATCTTCTACCGGCCGCCGGCCAAGACCGGGGCCTGAGGCCGGCCGCCGGGAGAGCGGCGGCCGACCTCACGCTGTCAGTCGGCGGGTGCCACCCGGGACGCCATCACAGCAGGTGCCCGGTCCCACACCCGGTGCATGCCGAGCATGGTCGTCAGCGCTTCGCTGAACCCTTCGTCCACCTGCTCGGCCACCAGCACCCCCGGCGCATCGAGTTCGATGCCCGCGGCGGCGAGCGCCTCCGCGCCGTCGCCCCACGCAGCCATCGGTTTGCAGTGCCGGAAGGCCTCTTGTAGCAACAGGACCAACTTGATGTCGTCGGTCGGCCGGGTGCCGGCGGCGACGACGAGCGCGTCGTACTCGATGGACCGGGCAGTGAGCAGCGTGCGCTCGATCACCGCGCTGTGCCGCCCCGATTCGAGGACGCCGCCGAACGGGGCGGTGACCAGGACGCTGGCGTTGGCGCCCTCGATGGCTTCGGTGAGTGCGCTGACACCGGCCAAGTCGGATTGTGCCGAGGCGATGATGCCGATCTTGCGACCGTCGATCGGGCCGGGAGTCGTCACCACCTGGGACAGGGCCGGCGACACCTCGACATCCGTTGGCGGATTGCCCTTCGGTGCGGGCAGGCCCAGCCCGGCCGCGACCTGTTCACACAGCCCGGCATCGACTTCGGCGAGCACGCCGAGCTGCCGTAGCTTGATCTCCTGTTCGTAGCACTTGCCCAGTTCGAAGGTGAACGCCTCGACGAGGTGAACCTTCTCGACGCCGGTGAGGCTCTGGTAGAACATCGCGGCCTGGGTGAAGTGGTCGCCGAAGGAGGCCGGCTGCGCCCGTCCCACCGGGCCCTCGACTGGCCTGGGCGTCTGGACGTATCCGCCGTCGGCGGCATCGGCGACGAACGGCTGTTCGTCGTCGATGCTGTTCGGGCGATACGGAGCCGCACCGGCGTGGATCGCGGTCTGGTGCATGCCGTCTCGCAGCATGTCGTTGACCGGGCAACGCGGCCGGTTGATGGGTAGTTGGGTGAAATTGGGTCCGCCGAGCCGGGTCAGTTGGGTGTCGAGGTAGGAGAACAGCCGGGCCTGCATCAATGGGTCATTGGTAGGTTCGATGCCCGGCACGAAGTTGCCCGTGTGGAACGCGACCTGCTCGGTTTCGGCGAAGTAGTTGGTGGGGTTGCGGTCCAGGGTGAGCTTGCCGATCATCTGCACCGGCACCAGCTCCTCGGGCACCAGCTTGGTGGCGTCCAACAGATCGATGCCCGCGTAGGTGTCGGTGCCGTCGTCGGGTAACACCTGAACGCCCAGTTCGTATTCCAGCGGAGCTCCGGCTTCGATCCCGTCGGCCATGTCCCGCCGATGGAAGTCTGGATCGCAGCCGGCGGCGATCTGAGCTTCCTCCCACACCAGCGAGTGAACGCCGGCCATCGGTTTCCAGTGGAACTTGGCGAGGCTGGTCTCGCCGTCCGCGTTGATCAGCCTGAATGTGTGGACACCGAAGCCTTCCATCGTCCGGTACGAACGCGGTATGCCGCGGTCACTCATGTTCCACATCACGTGGTGGGTGGCTTCGGTGTGCAGCGACACGAAATCCCAGAATGTGTCGTGTGCCGACTGCGCCTGGGGGATCTCCAGATCGGGATGCGGCTTGCCCGCGTGGATCACGTCCGGGAACTTGATTCCGTCCTGGATGAAGAACACCGGGATGTTGTTGCCGACGAGATCGAAGTTGCCCTCCTCGGTGTAGAACTTGACCGCGAATCCGCGGGTGTCCCGCACCGTGTCGGCCGATCCTCGCGATCCCAGGACCGTCGAGAACCGGCAGAACACCTCGGTCTTGGTTCCCTTCCTGCCGAGGAAGCCCGCCTTGCAGACCGAGGCGGCCGTGCCGTAGGACTCGAACACCCCGTGAGCGGCGGCGCCGCGGGCGTGCACCACCCGCTCGGGAATACGTTCGTGGTCGAAATGTGTGATCTTCTCGCGCAGGTGGAAGTCTTCGAGCAGCGTCGGGCCGCGCTCCCCAGCCTTGAGTGAGTGGTCGGTATCGGGGATTCGCACCCCTTGCGCGGTGGTCAGGTACTCGCCTTGCTGGGCGCGCGGATCGTGTCCGTCGGGCAGCGGATCAAGTGCTGCGCCGGTCGCGCTGGTCAGGTTGGGCGCGGACTGTGATGGCTTGCGTGAAGGAGGCATGGATACTCCAGGCGTCATGCTGGGCACCCGCGGGTCTGGCATGGTGGAAATCCAGCTCCAGCACGGTACCCAGCTGGCTGGAATCTAATCAGGCGGTTCTGGAAGTAGCCCGCTCAGTGTCAGGCTTTCCGCTACGTCCACGACCTTGCGGTCGACCCGGCGCGAGACCTGCTTCAACATCTCGAATGCCTCTTCGGCGGTGATCCGGTGGCGTTCCATCAGCACGCCTTTGGCCTGTCCGATCACATCCCGGCTCGCCGTGGCACGGCGGAGCTGCTCGGTGCGCAGCGCGTCGGCCAGCGCGATCGCGGCGTGCGTGGCATAGAGTTCGGCCAGCCGCGTCGCCCCGCCGCCGAACACCTCGGGACTCTCGCCGTACAAGCTCAACGATCCCAAACGACGGTCGTCGACCCACAGTGGTACACACAGCATCGAGCTGATCCCCAGCCCGGTGGCGGCAGCGGCGAAGTTCGGCCAGCGCGACTCGGCGGCCATGTCGCCGACGATCACCACAGCTTGGTCTCGGGAGGCGTCGATGCAGGGGCCGATACCGGTTCGTTTTTGCAGTTCGTCCAGTTCAGGGGGTGCCGAACCGACCGTCGCCTGCGGTTCGAATCGGTCCCGTACCAAGAGGTTCAACCCGGAGTGCGCGGCGCCGTCGACGACCGACGTCGCCGAGCGCAGAATCGCCTCCAGAGTCTTGGGGAGGTCGGCCTCCTTGACGTGAAAGGCGCGGCTGAGCACGTTCAAAGCGTTGAACTGGGTCTCGTCGAGGTGGAGTAGCCCCTCCACGTCGACATCGATGCCGGGATCGCGGGGGTTGCACGGCGCGCACATTGCGTCATTGTCACAACACCTGAGGCCCGATCGCCAACGCAGAGGTGATGGTTTGAAGCACCAGGTTCGTGGCTATGTGAGGGCAGCCCGGTGCAGCCCGTCGCCGTCGGCGCAGCGGCGGCGATGACAGGAGCACCATGACGGCACACCTCCACACAGCCTGCTACGGCCTGCCTGTGCACAGCATCGCCGTGGTCATACCGGCCCACAACGAACAGGCCCGCCTCGCCTCGTGTCTTGCCAGCGTGCACAAGGCCGCCGTCCACCTCGACCGCGTCGCCTCCCACGTGCGGGTCCGGGTGATGGTGGTCCTCGACGCCTGCACCGACGGCACCGCGGGGATCGTGGCCGAGGCCGCCGGCGTCGACTCGGTGTCGGTTGGCTTCCGCAGCGTTGGTGCAGCGCGGCGAGCCGGGGTGGGTGCCGTGCTGGCCGATTGCCGAGGCCCCCTCGACGGGCTTTGGCTGGCCAGCACTGACGCCGATTGCACCGTGCCCGAGGGTTGGCTGGCGACCTTCGTCGGCGCTGCTGATGACGGCTATCAGTTGGTGCTCGGGATGGTCCGGCCCGATGACGCACTGTCGGCACCTGCGCGGCGCGCCTGGAACCGCAGGCATCGCTTCGAGGACGGACACCCGCACGTACACGGCGCGAATCTCGCCGTGCGCGCCGACCTCTACTGCCGGGTGGGCGGATGGGGCAGCGCCGAAACCGGTGAGGACGTCGACCTGGTCGCACGCGCGGAAAGCGTCGGCTCCGCGGCCGTCCTGCGCACTCGACGCCACCCTGTCGTCACGAGTTCTCGTCTTGCCGGACGTGCACCTTCCGGGTTTGCCGACTACCTGCTGGCCCTGGGCGCCACCAGTGAAAGTCCGTGAGCGCGAACCCGATGGCGCACCAACGGCCGCGCGGGGTGGCGCGTCCAGTGTGCGGTTTCGTGCGCGACGCGCCGGGCTGACCGGACCAGAACGCACACTGGCGGCCCCGTCGGGTGCGGCCGCCGCGGGATTTTGGGACTGTTCGCGCCAGCGGAATTGGAACACGTTCTAGTCTGACCCCCATGGGGTTTCTCAAGCAGGACGCGCCCGTCGTCGACTACGCCGAATGGAGCAAGGGCACCCGCGCCGAGAAGATCGTCCCGATGGCCCGGCACTGGGCCGAGGTCGGTTTCGGCACGCCGGTGGTCATGCACCTGTTCTATGTCGTGAAGATCGCCCTCTACATCCTGGGGGCATGGCTGATCGTGCTCAGCACGTCCGGGATAGACGGATTCACGAACGTCGCCAGTTGGTACGCCGAGCCGATCGTCTACCAGAAGGTCGTGTTGTTCACGATGCTGTTCGAGGTCGTCGGCCTCGGCTGCGGCTTCGGCCCGCTCAACAACCGGTTCTTCCCGCCGATGGGCTCGATCCTGTACTGGCTGCGGCCGAACACGATCCGGCTGCCCCCCTGGCCCGGTCGTGTCCCGCTGACCGCCGGGGACGCCCGCAAGCCGGTGGACGTGCTGCTCTACGCTGCGCTGCTGGTGATGCTGGTGGTCGCGCTGTTCTCCGACGGCACCGGGCCCATCCCCGAGATCGGATCGGCGGTCGGTGTGCTGCCGGTCTGGCAGACCGCGGCGATCGTGGCCCTGCTGGTGCTCGCCGGCCTGCGCGACAAGGTGATCTTCCTGGCCGCCCGCGGCGAGGTCTACGGATCCCTGGCGGTGTGCTTCCTGTTCACCGGCGCGGACATCATCATCGCCGCCAAACTCGTCTGCCTGGTCATCTGGATCGGTGCCGCGACCTCCAAGCTCAACAAACACTTCCCGTTCGTCATCTCGACGATGATGAGCAACAACCCGGTGATCCGGCCGCGGTGGATCAAGCGCAGGTTCTTCGAGCATTTCCCCGACGACCTGCGGCCGGGCCGGGCCTCGCGCTGGCTTGCGCACCTGTCCACCGCCATCGAGATGCTGGTGCCGCTGGTGCTGTTCTTCTCCCACGGCGGCTGGGTCGGCGCGATCGCCGCGGCCGTGATGCTGTGCTTCCACTTCGGCATCCTGTCGGCCATCCCGATGGGGGTGCCGCTGGAGTGGAACGTGTTCATGATGTTCAGCGTCCTGGCGCTGTTCGTCGGCAACGCCGGCATCGGTCTGGGCGAACTGAACAGCCCGTGGCCGATCGTGCTGTTCGTTCTGCTCGCCGGCACCGTTGCGATGGGCAACTTGTTCCCCCGCAAGGTGTCCTTCCTGCCCGGCATGCGCTACTACGCCGGCAACTGGGACACCTCGCTGTGGTGCATCAAGCCGTCGGCAGCGGCCAAGATCGAAGCCGGCATCGTCGCGATCGCCAGCATGCCGGCCGCCCAGATGGAGAAGTTCTACGGCAGCAGGGAAACCGCGGAGATGTACCAGTACATGGGGTATGCGTTCCGGTCGTTCAACACCCACGGCCGGGCGATGTTCACGTTGGCCCATCGCCTGATGGCCGGGGGTGACGAGGCCGACTACGTGCTGACCGACGGCGAACGGATCTGCAGCACCGCCATCGGCTGGAACTTCGGCGACGGTCACATGCACAACGAACAGCTGATCGCCGCGCTGCAGCAGCGGTGCCACTTCGAACCCGGCGAGGTGCGGGTGCTACTGCTCGACGCGCAGCCGATCCACCGGCAGCGTCAGGAGTACCGCCTCGTCGACGCCGCCACCGGCGAGTTCGAGCGCGGCTACGTCATGGTGGCCGACATGGTCACCCGTCAGCCCTGGGACGACACCGTGCCCGTGCATGTCACCTGGTCGTCCTCGGTCAGCCGATGACGTCGCGCACCTTGACGGTGTCCAGACCCGGGGTCAGCAGCAGTTCGCGGGCGGTGTCGAGGTGCTTGCGCCAGTGCGCCTCGGCGCCGCTGGCATCGCCGGCACGCAGCAATTGCATCAGCTTGCGGTAGGAGCGCATCAACTTGTCGTAGTCCGCCTTGGACACCGGTCGCCGTTCCTTGAACAGGAACTCGTTGTGGCGCACGGTGATCTCGTGCAGCATCCCGGCGATGATGCTCAGCGTCGCGTTGCCCGACAGCTCGACCACCCGGCGGTGGAACTCGCCGGTCGTCTCGGCGAGCCGGTCGGACTTCCAGCCGGTCGCCACCAGGGTCTCGAGCATCGTCTCCAGCTCGGCGAACGCGGCTTCGTTGCCCGACTCGGCGAGCAGCCGGGCGGCCATCGGTTCGATACCGGACCGGGCGGTCATCACATCGGCGATCGTCGCGCCGGACAGCTCGAGCAGCAGCCCGGCGGGACGCGCGACGATCTCGGGTCCGGGCACCCGTACCCGGGCCCCGGTCCGCGAACCGCGGCGCACCTCCACCAGCCGCTCGGACTCCAGCACCCGCACCGCTTCACGCAGGGTCGGCCGGCTCACCCCGAAGTGCGCCATCAGTTCGGCCTCGTTGGGCAGGAAGTCGCCGTCCTTGAGCTGACCGTCGACGACCATCCGGCGCAGCGTCCCGGCGACGAGTTCGGCGGTCTTGGGCGACCGGACCGTCGTGCCCGAGGGGACGGCGCTCGGCCCGATCATCGGTGCCAGCGGGGTGTCGCGAGCCACTGCACCTCCTTGTGGTCAACGCTGCAGCTGTGCAACTCAGTAAACCATGTGCACATCCGACACCCGCGCGGACTCGATACAAAAACAGGTGCGGGAGCCGGCGTATGCCGACTCCCGCACCTGCTATCCGTGCTGGGCTAACTTGCTAGCTGAGCAGTCTCAGTCGTCGTCGCTGCTCTCGCTGCTGGAGACACCGTCGCTGCCGTCGTTGCCCTGGTCGCCCTTGCCGCCGCCGCCGGAGCCTCCGGCGCCGCCGTTGCCGCCGGTGCCGCGCTCGCCGGCATCGGGGGTAGCGTCCCCGCCGTTGCCGCCG
>NZ_JBSWXU010000127.1:0-15079 GCF_056160785.1 Mycobacterium sp. ABE4_509
CACCGGGGCCGTGGTGATCGTCAACGCCTCCCCGTCGGGCTCCGATCCCGCCGCGCTGGCCGCGCTGGCCGAGCCGGCCGACGTGGTCGTGGTCAACGAGACCGAGGCCGCCGCATGGCGCAGCGCGGGCGGGGCCGCGGTGCCCCACCTGATCGTCACCCTCGGTGCGCGCGGCGCGCTGCACGAGGGCGAGGGCGGATCGTTCGAGGTGGCGGCCCCGGAGGTGGAGGCGGTCGACACCACCGGGGCCGGCGACGTGTTCGCCGGGGTGCTGGCGGCGTCGTGGCCGGATGGGCTGGAGACGGCGTTGCGGCGTGCCTGCGCGGCCGGAGCCCTGGCGACTCTGGTCCACGGAGCGGGCGACTGTGCGCCTTACAGTGAGGCTGTCGATGACGCCGTGACTGGAGGACCCCGCCGATGACGAACACCCCCCGCCCGCCCGAAGGCGACTGGCTCGGCACGCCGTATCTCGAGTTCACCCGGGAGGGACCGTTCGGGGTGTGCCGGCTGAATCGGCCGCAGGCCCGCAACGCGATGACCCCGGCGATGTACTTCGGCATCCGCTACGCGGTGCGCCACGTCGACGCCGACCCCGACCTGGCGGGGCTGCTCATCACCGGCACCGGTGACGTGTTCGCCCCGGGCGGCGACATGGGCGGTGGCGACGGATCGGACAACTGGCTGACGTTCGGCTCCGCGCTGGGGATGGACGTCACACCGTTCGAGACCCTGCGCCAATCGGTCAAGCCGGTGGTGTCGGCGGTCAACGGGCTGTGCCAGGGCGGCGGCATGCAGATCGCGCTGTGCAGCGACATGGCCGTGGTCAGCGATCGCGCCACCTTCCGGGTGCCCGAACTGCTGCGCGGCATCGCCGACACCTACTACAGCCAGATGCTGGCCAGGCTGATCGGGCCGGTGCGCACCCGCGACCTGATGTTCACCGGTCGCACGCTCTCGGCGGCCGAAGCTCAGGACTGGGGGCTGGTCGCGCGGGTCGTCGGCCACGACGAACTGCTCGACGCGGCCCGCGAGGTGCTCGGGCAGTGCGCCAGGACGGCGCCCGGCGCCCGCGGAGTGGTGAAGTCCAGCCTGGACAGCTATCTGGGGCTGTTCGACCGGATCGGCATGCAGGCCAGTTATTCGTCGGCCGAGGCGCTCGAGGGTTTCCGGTCGTTCAAGGAGCGCCGGTCCCCGGAGTGGGTGCACCCAGACCTGCGGGTCGACGGCCGGCTGTAGACGGCAACTCCGCAGGCCAACTGAGGACTTCCGGCCCTGCCGCCGGTTGCGGGCACGGCGCAGGGTGACGTCATGGAACACCTCAGCGCGCTTGACGCAAGCTTCCTCGAGGTGGAGGACGCCGATCCGCACATCAGCATGGCCGTCGGCGGGATCGCTGTGCTGACCGGACCCGCACCCGGCTTCGACGAGTTCACCGCGACGATCGGTGAACGCATCAAGGCCGAGCCGCGGTTGCACCAGGTCTTGCGCAGCCATACCTGGGACCTGTCTGCGCCGCACTGGGTGGAGGATCCGCATTTCGACATCGCCCGGCACGTGCACCGGGTTGCGCTGCCGCGCCCGGGCGACGACACCGCCCTGCACCTGCTGGCCGCCGACATCATGGGCCGCCGGCTGGACCGGGACCGCCCGTTGTGGGAGTCCTGGGTGATCGAGGGTCTGTCGCACAACCGCTGGGCGATCCTGACCAAGATCCACCACTGCATCGCCGACGGAATCTCGGCGTCGCGGATGCTGGCCCGCATGTTCGACGCCCCCGCCACCGCACTGCAACCGGTTGGCGTCCCGCCCACCGAACCGGACGAGCGGCGCCCGTCACTGAACCCGCTGCGCCTGCTGAACACCGCGTGGCGGACCTCCGTCGACGTCACCAATGTGGCCGTGCAGGCTGCGCACGGCGCCGTCGAGATCGCCGGCGGTCTGATCCGGCCGGCCGCGTCGTCGTTGAACGGGCCGGTCGGCGGGATGCGGCGGTTCTCCTGGGCCGAGGTCTCGATGGGTGACGTGGAGAAGATCTGCACCCGGTTCGGGGTGACGGTGAACGATGTCGCGCTGGCGGCCATCACCGACAGTTTCCGGTCGATGCTGCTCAACCGCGGCGATACCCCGAAGCGCACCTCGCTGCGCACCCTGGTGCCGGTGTCGGTGCGCGCAGCCGACGCCGAGCAACCCGACAACCGGGTCGCGGCGATGCTGCCGTATCTGCCGGTGGACCTGCCCAACCCGCTGCAGCAACTCGAGGCGGTGCACCGCAGGCTGACCACAGCCAAGAACAGTGGTCAGCGCGAGGCGTCGAGCATCTTCGTCGCCGCGGCCAACCTCATCCCGTTCGCGGTCAGCGCCTGGACGGTCAAGGCGTTCAGCCGGCTTCCGCAGCGCGGGGTCGTCACGCTCGCGACCAACGTCCCGGGTCCCCGGCATCGGCTGCAGGTGATGGGCCGGGAGGTGGTGCGGATGGCGCCGATACCACCGCTGGGTGCACAGTTGCGCACTGCGGTGGCGATCCTGAGCTACGCCGACCACCTGTCGTTCGGCATCCTGGCCGACTACGACCACGCCCCGGACGTGGACCAACTCGCCGACGGCATCACCCGCGCGGTCGCCCACCTCGCCGAGATGGGTGCGGCGCCGCACCGCTCCACCGCGCTGGGGACGCTGGCGCTGGTGGTCGGCTGAGGGTCATTCGGCCGGCACCGACCGCTCGATCTCGTCGAGCCAGGTGCGCGCCGACATGTCCGACGGCGCCCGCCAGTCGCCGCGCGGCGACAGCGCCCCACCCCCGGAAACCTTGGGCCCGTTGGGGATCGCGGACCGTTTGAACTGAGCGAACGAATAGAACCGTTTCACGAACACCTGTAGCCAGTGCCGGATTTCGGCCAGGCTGTAGGCGGGCCGCTCGTCCGGCGGGAATCCGGGCGGCCACGGTTCACGCGTGGCGTCACTCCAGGCGTGCCAGGCCAGGAACGCCACCCGCGACGGGCGGAACCCGTAGCGCAGCACGCAGAACAACGAGAAATCCTGCAGGGCGTACGGACCGATCTTGGCCTCGCTGCTCTGGATCTCCTCGTCTTCGCCGGCCGGGACGAGCTCGGGGGTGATCTCGGTGTCGAGCACCGACTGCAGCGCCACGTTGATCGGATCACCGGGTGGGCCGAACTGCTGCGCC
Organism: Mycobacterium sp. ABE4_509; assembly: GCF_056160785.1. NCBI lineage: Bacteria > Bacillati > Actinomycetota > Actinomycetes > Mycobacteriales > Mycobacteriaceae > Mycobacterium > Mycobacterium sp. ABE4_509. The sequence continues at coordinate 3,185 of NZ_JBSWXU010000127.1, forward strand.
GAGATGACCCAGCGGATCAGATGCTGGATCAGGGTCTTGGGTACACCGGAGTTGACGTTGTAGTGCGACATCTGGTCGCCCACCCCGTAGGTGGACCAGCCCAGCGCCACCTCGGAGAGGTCGCCGGTGCCCAGCACGATGCCGCCGCGCTGGTTGGCCAGCCGGAACAGGTAGTCGGTGCGCAACCCGGCCTGCACGTTCTCGAATGTGACGTCGTAGATCTGGTCACGGTCGCCCTCCCCCTGCGCGAACGGATGCCCCAGCTCGGAGAGCATCAGGCGCGCGGTGGGCCGGATGTCGATCTCGGTGAACGTCACGCCGAGGGCTTCGCTGAGCGCGACGGCGTTGGCCTTGGTGCGCTCGCCGGTGGCGAACCCGGGCAGCGTGAACGCCAGGATGTCGCTGCGGGGCCGCCCCAACCGGTCCATCGCCCTGGCCGCGACGATCAACGCGTGGGTGGAGTCCAGCCCGCCCGAGACTCCGATGACCAGTTTCGGGGAGCCCAGTGCCCGCAGCCGCTGCTCCAGCCCGGCCACCTGGATGTTGTAGCCCTCGTAGCAATCCTGTTCCAGCCGTGACGGATCCGAGGGAACGAACGGGAACCGCTCGACGACGCGGCGCAGTCCGATGTCGCCCGGCGGCGGGTCCAGCAGGAACTCCACCCGCCGGTAGTCCGCCCCGCTGATGCCGTGGTGCACCCGGTTGTCGTCGAAGGTGCCCATCCGCAGCCGCTCGGCGCGCAACAGTTCCAGGTCGACGTCGGCGAGCGAGCGGCGCGGCCCGTCGGGGAAGCGCTCCGAGGACGCCAGCAGGGCCCCGTTCTCCCAGATCATCGTCTGGCCGTCCCAGGCCAGGTCGGTGCTGGACTCGCCCTCGCCCGCCGCCGCGTACAGGTAGGCCGCCAGGCAGCGGGCCGAGGCCGAGCGGGCCAGCAGGGACCTGTCCTCGGCCCGGCCGATGGTGATGGGGCTGCCCGACAGGTTGGCCAGCACCGTCGCGCCGGCCAGCGCGGCCTGCGCGCTGGGCGGGACGGGCACGAACATGTCCTCGCAGATCTCGACGTGCAGGACGAACCCCGGAACGTCGGTGGCCGCGAACAGCAGGTCGGGCCCGAACGGCACGTCGGCGTCACCGATGCGCAGCACCCCGCGCACGTCGTCGCCGGCAGCCATCTGGCGCCGCTCGTAGAACTCCCGGTAGGTCGGCAGGTAGGACTTCGGCGCCACGCCGAGCACCCGGCCGCGGTGGATGACGACCGCGGTGTTGTAGATGCGGTGGCCGAACCGCAGCGGCGCGCCGACCACCAGGACCGGCATCATGCCCGCGGATCCGGCGACCACCTCGAGCAGCGCCTCGTGCACGGCCTCGAGCAGCGCGTCTTGCATGACGACGTCGTCGATCGAATAGCCCGACAGGGTGAGCTCCGGGAAGACGGCCACCGCCACGCTGTCGGCGTCGCAGTCGCGGGCCGTGGCCAGCACCGACTCGGCGTTGGCGGCAGGGTCGGCGAGCACCGTGTGCTGGGTACACGCGGCGACCCGGACGAAGCCCTGCGCATAGGCCGAGTAGAAGTCCATGCCTCATTGTGTCCTGTGGCGCCCGGCGCGCTGAGCGCAGGGACCCGCGAACGCGGTCCGGTGTTGGTCTGGCGTTCGCTCGACGGCATCGTGAGCGCTTCATGGATTTTCCCTGTCGCGCGCATCCTGAAAACGTGAACAAGGTTGCCACCCAACGCCCTTCGCGTCCTTTGCTAACGGATCTGACTGAGCTGATCGAGACCCTCCCAGCGTTCGCGGCGCTGCGACCGCTGTTCGAGGGCCGCACGATGCGGATCGAAGAAGAGCTCTACGAAGACGTCTACGAAATCCGCGCCGAACTGCCCGGGATCGACCCGGACGACGACATCGACGTCACGGTGCGCGACGGCAGGCTGACGATCACCGCGCAGCGGCCCGGCCCCGACGAGAACTGTGGCCGATCGGAGTTCCAGTACGGCTCGTTCAGCCGCACGCTGACCCTGCCCGACGGAGCTGATTCCGACGAGATCAACGCGACCTACGACCGCGGGATCCTGACCGTGTCGGTGCCGCTGTCCGACGAGCACCGGCTCGAACGGCACGTCGAGATCGTCGAGATCCTCGCCGTCGACGACGAGTACGACGATGACGACGACACTGATGATGACGACGACGACGTGGACACCGAAGCCGCGGGTCACGATCACAGCGGTCATGACGATGATCAGGCCTTCACCAACGGCGCTGAACAGCACGAACCCGCCTGATCAGCGCCATCGCCTACATTCGATGAGGTGGAGGCGCCCGAACTGGTCACCCTGCTGAGGGGTCGGCGAGTCGCCGTGCTCACCGGCGCGGGCATCTCGACCGACTCGGGGATTCCCGATTACCGGGGCCCGGACTCGCCGCCCAGCAACCCGATGACCATCCGGCAGTTCACCTCGGATGCGGCATTCCGGCAGCGCTACTGGGCGCGCAATCATCTGGGCTGGCGGCACATGGACCAGACCCGGCCCAACGCCGGGCACCGCGCCCTGGCCGCCCTCGAGCGCGCCGGCGTGGTCAGCGCGGTGATCACCCAGAACGTCGACCTGTTGCACACCAAGGCCGGCAGCGAAGCCGTGGTCGATCTGCACGGCAGCTACGCGCGGGTGATCTGTCTGGACTGTGGCCACACCATGTCGCGCGCGGCGCTGGCCGAACTCCTGGAGGCGGCCAACCCCGGTTTCGCCGCCGCGGCGGCCGCGCTGGGCGGCATCGCGGTGGCCCCGGACGCCGACGCGGTGGTCTCCGACACGGCCGACTTCCGGGTCATCGATTGCCCGGTGTGCGCCGGAATGCTCAAACCCGACATCGTTTATTTCGGCGAGAACGTGCCCAAAGACCGTGTCGAACAGGCGTATTCCCTGGTGGACGACGCCGACGCGCTGCTGGTGGCCGGTTCGTCGCTGACGGTGTATTCGGGTTACCGGTTCGTCCGCCATGCCGCGGCGACCGGTAAACCGGTGGCGATCGTCAACCGCGGGCGCACCCGCGGAGACGACCTGGCCGACGTCAAGATCGACAACGGCTGCTCGCCGATCCTGGCGCTGCTGTCCGACGAACTCGCGCCGCACCTCGAATTGCGGTGACCGATCCGCGCGTCCGGGTTTTGCGTTAACGCGCAGAGAACACCGGGACAACGTCGGACCGCCGAGCCGGGCCAGCTCGACAAAACATTTGCCCTTGATCCAAATGTTTTCCCGTATGCAACGAAATCGAAAACTGAGATTTACTAATCTGATGTTGCCAGTCCGACGACGGGCGCCTGATTCCCGGCGAGTGGAGCCGTCGGGGCGGGCTACCCCGCAGCGGCGACCTTGCCACGATACTTGCAGCTCAGGGTTACCCTAGTCGACTGAGGCTGGAGGTCTCGGAGCAGTCCCAAGCGAAATCTCAAGAAATGTTGGCGGTGTAAAAAAGCCGTGCTACGTTGTTCGCGTCACAGCATTTCGAACTGGTTCTCAGTATCACCGTCTGTTATTGAGAGCTGTTTGTTGATTTGCTGTGGTGCTCCTTCTCTGCTCACTTCCGGCTCGCTGAAGGCTGTTCGCGCGTTCAGCGGTCGGGCTGTCGTTGCGTCGAAATCGGGGAATGGCCATGTCTACTCAGCGCAGGCACACAGACAACTCACCGAACCCGTGGCGCCACAGTGGCACCGGCCTGGACTACGAGTCCTATGCGCGGTGGCTGCGGGTGGGCACGGTGGTTTTCGGTCTCGGCGCGGCGATCGCCACCGGAAGCGGGGTGGCCGCCGCATCGACCGACTCTGACTCCGCATCCGGATCATCGTCGAGTCAATCGGACTCGGGGACAACGAGCGAAGGCTCCGACTCCGGCGCCGGTGCCGAGCAGGACACCGACACCGCTACTTCCGAGTCCGCCGACGAGCCGGGCGACGCGGCAGGCGAGGATTCGGACGCAGACGTCGACGACGAGCTCGACAGCGACATCGACACCGACCTCGACACCGAAGCCGAACTCGACGAGGACCTGGACGAAGAGCTCGAAGATGACCTCGACAGCGGTGATGAGGTCGAGGAGACCGCTGACGTCGAGGCAGAGCCCGACGAGGAGCTGGACGAAGCGCTCGATGACGAGGCCGCCGCCGAGGAGGCGCCTAGCGGATCGACCGACAGCTCGGATCACGAAGACAGCACGCAGCCCGACACCGACGACTCCGACAGCGGGTATGCCGCCGCCGTGTCAGTCGCCGAGGAAGCAGACGAGTCAGCGCTGTCCGACATGGTCGAGGAGGCGGCACCGCCAGCACCGCCGGCGCCGCCCGCCCTGCCCGACGAGGACACAGCAGAGGTTGCGGTCGCGCCAACTTCGAGTTCGGCAGCGCCGGAAGACGGTCAGATCGTTTCTGTTTCGGAATCGGCTTCGTCGGTCGACAGCGCCCGGCAGCAGGAAGCGATCAACGCCAAGAGCATCGTCGACGACGTGCTGCACTGGGTCGGGCTGGGCCCGCTGGCCGCAGACCTTCCGATCGCGCCCACCCCGGTCCCGCTGCTGGTTCAGGCACTGTGGCAGCTGGTTCGAGATTCGCAGTACACATACAACAATCAGCGCCCGACCGTGGCGCCGACCGTCTCCGGTCCGGGACCCGACGGAACCATCACCGGAAACCTCAACGCCGTGGACTACGACGACACCAACCTGACCTACATCGTCGTCAGCGGGCCCGGACACGGCACCGTGGCAGTGGGTCCCGACGGACAGTTCACCTACACGCCCGACGCCGGCACCACCGCGACCACCGACACCTTCACCGTCACCGTGGACGACCAGGCCGGAAACCCGGCACACGTGCACGGACTGCTGGAGAGCAACGGCATCGTCGGCCCCCGCCAGGCCATCGTCACCGTGTCGCTGACCGGCGAGGACCTGCCCACCGAGGGCCGGCAGTCCGACGCGGTGAATCTCAACACCATCGTCACCGATGTCCTGCACTGGGTCGGGCTCGGCCGGCTGGCCCCCCGGCTGTCGATCGCCGAGACCCCGGTCCCGACCGTGGTCGAGTCCTTTTGGCAGCTGGTTCGCGAAGTCCAGTACCGCAACGAGAACCAGCGGCCCACCGCCGAGCCCATCATCTTCGGACAGGATGAGACCGGCACCGTCACCGGCAGCATCAACGCCGTGGACTACGACGACATCACGCTGTCGTACACCGTCATCGGGGCCCCGGACAACGGCACCGTCGCCATCGACGACAGCGGACGCTTCGTCTACACACCGACCACCCGGATGGCGGCCACCGGCGGGACCGACACCTTCGTCGTCGACATCGACGACAATGTCGGCACCCCGGTCAACCGGGCCGGGCTGCTGGATCGGTTGGGCCTCGCGCGCAACCGCCGTGTCGTGGTCGTCGTGCGCGTCGCACCCATCGGCCCCCAGCCGGTCGGCGGCGGATACACCACAGGTGCCCCCGACCCCGAGACCGGGACGGTCGAAGGCGCCATCGAGCTGGACAACGCCGGCACCGCGCCACTGGCCTACTCCGCCGACCCGGTGAGCAGCGCAGGCGGCACCGTCACGATCGACGAAGATGGTCGATTCACGTACACGCCGACCTCGGCGGCCCGGCATGCCGCCGCCGCCGATGACGCGACCCCCGACCAGCTCAGCGACACCTTCGAGGTCACCGCCGCCGACGAGTTCGGCGGCGTCACAACGGTGGTGGTCACCGTGGGCGTCGCCCCCGCCAACGCCGACCCTGACGTGCAAGCGACGATCACCAGCCGTGACGAGGAGGGCGCGATCACCGGGACCGTCGCAGGCGACGACCCCGACGGCGACCCCCTCACCTACAGCGCACCGGCCACCAGCACGCTCGGCGGAACCGTCACCGTCGACGCCGAGACCGGCGAATTCAGCTACACCCCGACAGCAGAGGCCCGGCACGACGCTGCAGCCGACGACGCCACCCCGGACCAGCTCACCGACACCTTCGAACTCGTCGCGACCGACGGCCACGGCGGCGTCAGCACGACAACGGTGACCGTCGCACTGGTGCCGGCCAACGGTGACTTGGGATTTCCCATGGTGAGCGTCAGCGCGCCCAACCCCGGCACCGGCTCGGTGCGCGGCGTGGTCTCGGTCGACGATCCAGACGGGGACACCCCGGTGTTCAGCGCACCGGCCACCACCGGCAACGGCGGGATCCTCACGGTCGACTCCGAAACCGGTGAGTTCATCTACACACCGTCCGAGCAGGTCCGCCACGAGGCGGCCGCCGACGACGCCACACCGGGCCAACTCGCCGACACCTTCACCATCACCGTCACCGACGGCCACGGCAGCACAGTGGTCGTGCCCGTCACCGTCCCGATCACTCCCGTCAACACCGCTCCCGTTGTCGACGACACACAGGTCAGCGACCCCAACCCCGACACCGGTGTGGTCACCGTGGCGCTCGATGCCGCCGACCCCGACCGCGACCCGCTCGTCTACAGCGCCGACCCCACCAGCGCCCTGGGCGGCACCGTCACCGCCGACCCCGAGACCGTCGGCGGCTTCGTCTACACGCCCGCCGAGGACGCCCGCCTCGCCGCAGCCGTCGGCGGACCGCGGCAAGACACCTTCGCCGTGACCGTTAACGACGGCCACGGCGGCACCACCTCGCTGACGGTCACCGTCGACATCGCGCCGCTGTACACCGTCCCGACCGTCGACGACATCTCCATCAGCAGTCCCGACCCCGATACCGGCACGGTGACCGTGGTGGTCGCGGCCAGCGACCCCGACGGCGGCGAACTCACCTATGACGCCGTCAGCACCAACGGTGGCACCATCACCGCCGACCCAGCGGTCGCCGGGGGCTTCACCTACACCCCCACCGATGCCGCCCGCCATGCCGCAGCAGCCGATGACGCCACCGCAGACCAGCTCACCGACACCCTCCAGATCATCGTCACCGACACCGACGGCAACACCACCACCGTCGCCGTCACCGTCGACATCGCGCCGGCCAATGTGGCACCCACCGCGACCTACACGGTGGACAGCTTCAACAACGGCGATTTCGAACTCGATTTCGAGGGCTGGACGATCATCGACTCGCAAGTGTGGTTGGACGGCACCCAGATGATCGCCGGCTGGCCCACTCCGGTCGACCCGACGAGTGCCCCGGACGGGGGTACCGAAACGGCCCCCGACCGCGCCATCTACCAGGTGTACATCGAGGACGGGCGAGTGGTACTGGATTCATTTCTGGGGGGCGTCCCGAACACCCCGGAGGGCAGCCGCATCGGCGGTGTGGTGCACGGCCCTGCCCTGGTTTCCGACGCCCCGGTACGCATCAACGCCGGCGCCACCATCCAGTTCGACTGGGAAGCCAGCGGCGGCGGCGACGCCTACGATGTGCTCGGCTACGTCCTCGATGTCGACACCGGCGCCACCAGCATCATCCTCGACGCCACCGGAGCGACGCCGGGCGCGACCCAGCCAGTCACGCAGGTCAACCACACGGTCACCGAGACCGGCAACTTCGTGTTCGTGTTCGTCGCCGGCAGCTGGGATGCCACCGCCGGTCACGCTGCAGGCGCGCGGCTCAGCGTTGACAACATCCGTGTTCTGAACAACAGCACCTCGGTCGACGGCGAGGTCGCCGGGCTCGTCAGCGGTCACGACGCCGACAACGACACCCTCACCTACACCGCTCCCACCACGACCGCGCTGGGTGGAACTGTCGTCATCGACTCGGCGACAGGCGAATTCACCTATACACCGACATCCGAGGCCCGACACGCCGCCGCCGGCGGCGGCCCGCAGGAAGACACGTTCGACGTGACCGTCGACGACGGGCACGGCGGTGTCATCACCGTGGCAGTGACCGCACCCATCGACCCCGCCAACGCCGCACCCGAGGCTGCTGTGACCGTCGGGGATCCCGACCCGGGTACCGGCACAGTCACCGGAACCCTCGCCGTCACCGACCCCGACGGGGACGGCGTCGCCGTGACCGTGCCGGACCCGGACGCTCGCGGCGCCGTCGTGTTCGACTACACCACAGGTGAATTCACATTCACCCCGACAGCCGCAGCCCGCCACGACGCGGCCGCCGAGGACGCCACTGCCGATGAGTTGACCGACACGTTCCACTTCACCGTGACCGACGGTCACGGCGGCACACTGACGGTGCCGATCACCGTCGACATCGTCCCGGCCAACGCCGGCCCGGCTGTCAGTGACGTGACCGCGGGCGTCCCCGACCCCGACACGGGGGTCGTCACCGTGTCGGTCGTGGCCAGTGATCCGGACAACGACAGCCTGACCTTCAGCGCCGATGCCCTCAGCGCCCTGGGCGGCATCATCACGACCGACACCCCGACGACCGGCGGCTTCGTCTACACCCCCACCGAGGTCGCGCGCCAGATCGCCACCACCGACCCCACCCAGCGCAGCGACACGTTCGATGTCACCGTCATCGACGGTCACGGCGGCTCCACCACCGTGAGCGTCACCGTGGACATCGCGCCGCTGGCGCCCAACGAACCACCCGCCATCACCGAGACCGTCATCGTCGAGCCCGATCCCGACACCGGCGTCGTCTCGGTGTCGGTGGTGGCCAGCGACCCCGACGGCGACGCCCTCTTCTACGACGCGGGCCCCACCAGCGCCAAGGGCGGCACGGTAACCGTCGACAACTCAACCGTCGGCGGCTTCATCTACACCCCCAGCGACGAGGCCCGCCACGCCGCGGCCGCCGACGGCGCCACCCCGGACCAACTCACCGACACCATCACGGTCACCGTGAGCGACGCCTACGGCAACACGACCACGACTCTCGTCACCGTCGACATCGAACCCGCCACCGCCGCACCCCAATCAGCCACCGTCACCCTCGGCGATCCCGACCCGAACACCGGCGAAGTCTCCGGCGCCATCACCGCCGTCGACCCCGACAACGACCCCCTGGTTTTCAGCGCACCCGCCACGACCACCTACGGCACTGTCACAATCGACCCTGCCACAGGCCTATTCACGTACACGCCCAATCAAGATGCCAGGCCCACCGATCCAACATTCGACGCTACGACGATCACATTGACCGACCCAGCGGCGGTCACTCAAGGCACATTCACAACAGCGGCATCCTCTCTGGGCAACGGCAGCATCAGCCAACTTGGTCAGAGCGGCTCCAACCCGTTCAACTACGTCGCAACCTTCTTCACGGCGGCCGACACCCAGACCTACAGGTTGGGTCAGACCAGCGCCCCGGCGGACACCGTGATGATCGTGTACGACGGCACATTCGACCCGTCCGCACCCGGGACGAACGTAATCGGATTCAATGACGACGGCTACCACCCAGATCTGACGCCGACCGGGTGCGGTGGGAGCACCAGCTTGTGCCCAAGCGTCAGCGTTGACCTGACGGCGGGTCAAACAGTGAGCGTCGTCATTTCGACCTACCGCAGTGGTGTCCCGCTCGGACTCCCGCAGAGCTTCTATTCGACCGGACCGGGCGCCTTCTCGGCGAGCCCGCTGCAAGACACCTTCGTGGTCACCGTCAGTGACGGTCATGGCGGCATCATCGAGGTCCCGGTGACCGTGGACATCGCACCGCTGAGCGACGAAGCTCAGGTCTGAGAAAGACCACCCGGCCCGGTCTACACCGCCACCAGGTCGTCGGCATGCACGGCGGGGCGGCGCATCTCGGCCGGCAGGTCCGAGGTGGACCGGCCGAGCATGGTGGCCAGCTCCCCGGCGTCGTAGGCGACCACACCGCGTCCCACCATGGTGGCGTCCTGGGCGCGCAGTTCGACCACGTCGCCGCCGTAGAACCGGCCCGAGAGCGCGGTGATGCCGGCGGGCAGCAGTGAACGGCGCTGCCGGACAACGGCGTTGACCGCGCCGTCGTCAAGTGTCAGCGCACCCGACGCCTCGGCGGCGTAGCGCACCCAGAACCGCCGTGCCGACATCCGCTCGGCGCGCGGGACGAACACGGTGCCGACCGACGCGTCGGACAGTGCTGCGGCCGCATCGGCCGCGGCGGCCAACAGCACCGGAACCCCGGCGTCGGCGGCCAGCAACGCCGAGGACAGCTTCGAGACCATCCCGCCGGTGCCGAGGTGGCTGCCCTGGCCTGCCGTGACGTCAGCCAGGTCGTCGGGTCCGGCGACCTCGGCAACGAAGCGTGCCGGATTGTCGGCGGGAGCCTTGCGTGGGTCGCCGTCGTAGAGCCCGTCGATGTCGGAGAGCAGGATCAGCGCATCGGCCCCGATCAGGTGGGCGACCAGCGCCGAGAGCCGGTCGTTGTCCCCGAAGCGGATCTCGTTGGTGGCGACCGTGTCGTTCTCGTTGACGATCGCCACCGCGTGCAACGCACGCAGCCGGGCCAGCGTGCGCTGGGCGTTGGTGTGCTGGGCCCGCATCGAGATGTCGTGGGCAGTCAGCAGCACCTGCCCGACGGTGCGCCGATAGTGCCCGAACGCCGCGCTCCACGAGTTCACCAGCGCCACCTGCCCGACGCTGGCCGCGGCCTGCTTGGTGGCCAGATCGGTGGGCCGCCTGGGCAACCCCAGCGGTTCGATGCCTGCGGCGATCGCGCCCGAGGACACGATCACCACGTCCGAGCCGGACTCGATGCGCGCTTCGATCGCATCCACGAGGTACTGCAGCCGGCTGACGTCGAACATGCCCGACGGGGTCGTCAGCGCGGTGGTGCCGATCTTGACGACCACCGAGCGTGCGGTGCGCACCGCTTCCCGGTGGACGGAGTTCGCCGAACCGGCCGGGTGAACGGAGTTCACTCCTGATCCTCGGGGCTCTCCCGGCGCGCCCGCCGCGCTGCTTTGCGCTCGTCGGCCGAGACCCGTTCGGTCTGTTCCAGCCGGGTATCGGTGCCGCGGCCCGACATCGTGACGTCCACCCCGGCCGGAGTCTGCGGCTCCCAGTCGAACGTCATGTCGCCGATCGTCACCGCACAGCCCGGCCGGGCGCCGAGTTTGAGCAACTCGTCCTCGACGCCTAGTCGGGCCAGCCGGTCGCCGAGGTATCCGACGGCCTCGTCGTTGTCGAAGTTGGTCTGGGCGACCCACCGCTGCGGGCGCACACCGCGCACCACGAATCCGCCTTCGCCGTCGGCTTCGACGCTGAACCCGCTCTCGTCGACGGGCACCGGCCGGATCACCGGCCGGCGCGGGACGACCGCGGGTTGGGCGGCGCGGTAGGCATCGACCATCTCCCACAGCGCGAACGTCAGTGGGCGCAAGCCTTCCCGGGTGACGGTCGACACCTCGTAGATGGGCCAGCCGAACTTCGCGGCGATGTCGTCGCGGACGAATTCGGCGAGCTCGCGCGCCTCGGGGACGTCGATCTTGTTGAGCACCACAGCCCGCGGACGCTCGGCGAGGTCACCGAGCGTCGAGTCGCCCTGCAGTGTCGGCGTGTAGGCCGCGATTTCGGCTTCCAGCGCCTCGATGTCGGAGATCGGGTCGCGACCGGGTTCCATCGTCGCGCAGTCGATGACATGGACCAGCACCGCGCACCGTTCGATGTGGCGCAGGAAGTCCAGGCCCAATCCACGCCCCTCGGAGGCGCCCGGAATGAGACCGGGGACGTCGGCGACGGTGAACGTCTGCTCGCCCGCCGACACCACACCCAGGTTGGGTGCCAGCGTGGTGAACGGGTAGTCCGCGATCTTGGGTTTGGCCGCTGAGATCGTCGACACCAGCGAGGACTTGCCGGCGGACGGGAAACCGACCAGCCCGACGTCGGCGACGGTCTTCAGTTCCAGGGTGAGGTCGCGGACGTCGCCCTTCTCCCCGAGCAGCGCGAAGCCCGGGGCCTTGCGCGCCCGCGAGGCCAGCGCCGCGTTGCCCATGCC
>NZ_JBSWXU010000128.1:0-15009 GCF_056160785.1 Mycobacterium sp. ABE4_509
CTGCCGCACAGGGCGTGCGGTCAGCGGACCTGCTGCGCGACGGGATCGTCGACGCGATCGTGCCCGAGCACCCCGACGCCGCCGACGAGCCCCGGGCGTTCACCGCGCGGCTGTCGGCGTCGATCGCCACCGAGCTGCACCGGCTGCGCACGGTCCCCGCCGAGCGGCGGCTGACCGCACGCCTGGACCGCTACCGCCGCATCGGCCTGCCCTGAGCGATTTCGGCGTGGATGGTCGCGGTTTGCGCGACCGATCACGCCGAAATCCCCAGGATCACAAGGAGTAGCTGCAGCACACACCCGCCGATCGCGATCTTCACCGCCGGGCGTCGGCGGACCAGCAGCGCGACCGCCACCGCGATCGTCGCCAACAGCAGATACAGCCCCAGGTTGGGCATCAGGGTCGGGTCGGCCCGGGTCATCTCCAGCGTGGCCCGCCACAACACCGCCTGCACGATCAGCAGCACCACCGTGCCGGCGAAATCGCGCAGCCGCCAGTTCGCCTTCTCTTCAGTTGCCATCGGTCACACCTCGATCGGGGGATGCAAGCGCTCCATTGTGTACTGGCGATTGCGTCGGGCCGCCCAGGCGCTGGCAGCCAACGACACCGCCAGCAGCCCGACCAGCACCGCGATCGCGACCCACAATCGTGAATCGATACCACCGACCGTCAACTGCCGCAAACCGTTGACGGCGTAGGTCATCGGGTCGAACGGGTGGATGATCTGGAAGGGTTTGGCGGTGGTCTCCACCGGATAGATTCCGCCCGCCGACACCAGCTGCAGCATCAGGAAGGCCAGCGTCACCACCCGGCCCACCGCCACCCCGAACACTGCGTTGAAGGCCTGGATCATCGCCAGGAAGACGCCGGCGACCAGAACCAGGAAGCCGACGGTGGCCAGCGGGTACTTGGCATGCAGCCCGACACCGAAGTGCACCACCGCATACATCACCACCACCTGGCACACCGCGACCAGCAGCCCGGGCCAATAGGACGCCAGCACCACCCGCAGCGCGCCCAGCCCGTTGACGATCGGCCGGGACTGCAGCGGCGTCAGCAACATCCAGATGATCAGCGCGCCGATGAACAGTGCCAGCGGCATGAAGAACGGGGCGAACCCGGTGCCGAAGGTGGCGGCCGGATTGGTGTTGACGAAATCCAGGCCGACCGGTGCGGACATGGTGCGGGCCACCTCGGTGCGCTGCTGCGGCGTCCAGGTCGGGACCATGGTGCTGCCCTGGCGCAACTTGGTCGCGAGCTCCCGGCCGCCGGCCTGCAGCCGGTCGGTGCCGGCGGCCAGCTCGTTGGCCCCAGAGGACAGTTCGGCGCCACCGCCGGCCAGCTGGTCCAGACCGCTGTTCAGGCGCTGCGCACCCGAGTTCAGCTCGTCCACCCCGTCGCGCAACGTGGCGATGTCGTCGCGCAGCCCGCCCTCGAGGGCACGCGCCAGGAACACCCGCAGCGAGCTGCCGGGATCACCGAGTTCGTGCTCCAGGCGGGCGGCGCTGTCGCGCAGCCGGGTCAACCCGGCGTCGGTGGTGGGGTCGATCCCCTGGGCCCGCAGCAGGTGTTGCGCGCCGGCCAGGGCGTGGCCGGCGTCGCGCACCGCCGGATCCGGGTTGGCCTGCAGGAAACCCACGGTCTGGTCGACGATCGCGGCGGCCTGTGCGCTGTTGATGTTGAGGGCGGCGATGCGGTCGGTGGTCGAGCGCACCGCCCCGGACAGATGCTGGGCGGCGATCGCGACCTCGGCGGGATCGAGGTTCAGCCCGCCCACCCGGTCGAGCACGTCGAGCAGCGGATCGGTGGCGGTGTCGATGGCGCCGGCGAGTTGGCGGGTGCCTGCGGCGAGTTGTGCCGAACCGGCACTGGCGGTGTCGAGACCGTTGGACAGCGCGTGGGCGCCGTCGGCGAGCCGCTGCGCACCGTCGTTGGCGGTGGTCAGTCCGGTCGCCAGCTGTTGTGCGCCGTCGGCGGCCTGATCGAGTCCCTTGCCGGCGTCGGTCAGCCCGCCGAGCACCGTGCCGACACTCTGTTCCCCGATCTTGGCGTTGACCTGGTTGAGCACCTCACGGGCGGCGTTCTGCCCGATGACCGACGCCAGGTAGTTGTTGGCGTCGTTGAAGGTGAACCGCAGCTGGGCCTGCTGCGGATCACCGCCCGACGGGGAGGCGATGTTCTCGGAAAAGTCCGGCGGCACGGTGATCGAGAAGTAGTAGTCGCCGTCGGCGACACCCTTGGCGGCGTCGGCGGCCGACATCTCGGTCAGGTCGAGCTGGCCGGAGTCGAGCAGCGCCCGCGCCACCTGATCGCCGGCGTTCACCGGCTGGCCCTGCGCCTGCGCACCGCGGTCCTCGTTGACCAGCGCCACCGGCACCTTGTTGACTTCGGCGAACGGATTCCAGAACGCCCACAGGTACATCGCGCCATAGAGCAGCGGCATCACGATGATGGTGATCAGCGCGATGCGCGGCAGCAGGCCGCGCGAATACCTCTTGAGATCGGTGCCCAGCGACATCCCGGCCAGCACAGCTACTCACCCCCGTTCGGCGACCCGGCCAGTTCGGCCCGTGACGCGTTGCGCACCTCGATGTGGCGCACCGGATGCCCGGTGACACCGTTGACGCTGGCGGTCAGGACGGTCTGCTCGGTGCCGAGCTCGACCAGCCGTCCCACCAGCAGGGCCCGGTGCTCGTCGCTGCTGACCTGCTCGAGGTCGCCGATCACCAGCAGGGCCGGTCTGGCCGTGTTGGCCAGCGCGATGCGCAGCAGCAGCCCGTCGAGTTCACTGAGTTCGTCGACGTACTCGGTCAGCGGCGGCAGCGGCAGCTCCCCGAACACCGGGCCGCACACCCGGGCCAGGTCCGCGTCGTCGGCGCGGCGAATCAGCCGGTACCAGTTGGCGTCCCAGCGCAACTGCTCGGTGATCAGGTCGCGCACCGTGACCGACTCGGCCACCGTGTCGAGTTCGTCGATGCCGGCCAGCGCGCACCGCGTGAAGATGTCGCGGGCGCGGGTCCGGCCGAACACCGTCAGCTCGCCGGTGGCCGGGCGCATCCGGCCGGCCAGCGTCATCAGCAGCGCGGTGCGCCCCGACCCCGGCGGGCACACCAGCACCGTCACGCCGCCGGCGTCGACGTCCAGGTCGATGGGGCCGTACACCGGCCCCCAGGGTCCGCGCATCGTGATGCCCCGCGCGGCGATCGCCGGGGCCGGCTCTGGCTGCGTCACCCGCCAATCCCACCACAACGATGCCGCCGGCACCGGCGTGTCACGGGGGTCAGGCCAGCGCCAGCGCCGCCAGCATCGCCGCGCAGGTCAGCACGTTCAGCGGTAGCCGCAGCAGGCTGCGGCGGGTCCACCGCATCGCGGCGGCCTCGTCGACACCGGCCGGATCGGTGCGCTCGAAGGCCCGCGCCTTGGGGATGAAGTCGACCGCCGACCACACCCGGGTCACCAGGTGAGCGGTCAGCGCCACCAGAACCGCGGCCCGCACGTCGGCGTGCCCCCAGACCAGCACCAGCGTCACCACCAGCAACACCTCGGCCGCGACGTGGGCCGGCAGCCAGAACCGCACCCGCGAGATCCCGCCGTTGCGCGCCTGCACGATGCCCGGCCGCCTCGGCCAGAACGGGTCGACGACCAGGACCTCGTAGATCCGCCCGCCCAGCAGCACGCTGACCGCAAGCGTCGTCGCGGCGATCAGGACGATTGTCGGGGTCCACACGCCTCTCGATTATCCAAATGCCAGGATGTGGCATGGCCCACATTCAGCCGTTCCGGATCGCCGTCCCCGACGAAGACCTGGTCGACCTCGCCGAGCGGCTGCGCCGCACCCGTTGGCCGGAGGCCGAGTGTGTCGACGACTGGAGCCAGGGCATCCCGTTGGCCTACACCCGCGAGCTCGCCGGCTACTGGGCCGGCGAATACGACTGGCGGGCAAGAGAAAAAGCGTTGAACAGGTTCGATCAGTTCGTCACCGACATCGACGGCCTGCCCATCCACTTCATCCACCAGCGCAGCGAGCGGGACGACGCGTTCCCGCTGCTGATCACCCATGGCTGGCCGGGGTCGATCGTCGAATTCCACAAGGTGATCGAACCGCTCAACGCGGCGGGATTCCACGTTGTGTGCCCGTCGCTGCCCGGATACGGATTCTCCGGAAAGCCGACGGCCACCGGGTGGGGTGTCGAGCGCATCGCCGAGGCGTGGGATGAGCTGATGGTCCGGCTCGGCTACCACCGCTACGGCGCGCAGGGCGGCGACTGGGGCGCGGCGGTGACCACCCAGATCGGCCGAAACCAGGGCCACTGCGTGGCCATTCACACCAACATGCCGTTCGGGCGGCCGCCGAAGGACCTGAACGACCCCACCGCCGAGGAGATGGCCGCTCTGGAGCGGCTCGGCTACTACCGGCAGTGGGATTCGGGCTACTCCAAACAGCAGGCCACCCGGCCGCAGACGCTGGGCTACGGCCTGGTCGACTCCCCCGTCGGGCAGCTGGCCTGGATCGTCGAGAAGTTCTGGTCGTGGACCGACTGCGACGGACATCCCGAGAACGTGTTGAGCAGAGACGAGCTGCTCGACAACGTGATGATGTACTGGGCCACCGGCTCGGGTGCGTCCTCGGCTCGGCTGTACTGGGAGAGTTTCGGCGCGTTCGGGCGCGGGGACCGGGTGCTGCTGCCCACCGGGGTCGCGTCGTTCCCGATGGAGGTTCTGCGCGCCCCGCGGCACTGGTACGAATCCAACTACACGATCACCCGGTGGACGACGATGCCGCGCGGCGGCCACTTCGCCGCCTTCGAACAGCCCGAGCTGTTCGTCGAGGACGTGGCAGCGTTCTTCACCGACTACCGCTGAACGCGGTTCCCCAACGGCCGGGTCCGCGCCGGGCCTTGCAGACTGCTTCATGGCGGGTGCGTGCCACGAGATGTGGCCGAGGCGCTGCGCAGGTGACTCTTCACGGTTTCTGGTTTCAGCGATACCCTTTGCGCGGCCCGGACATTTGTGTAGCACAGCGGTACCCGGGCCAGGACGTCGAGCTCTCGCGTGGTGAGCACCGCGGCGCCGGGGTTCACCTTGCCGGGCCGACCGGCTGCAGCGACGGAAATGTTCAGGCGGTCTGATTGCGGCAGAGCCCCTCCAGGGTTCTGCGCTTGTTGTGCACAGCGCGCCCCCGCGTTTAGGTGCGAGGCCGATCGGCAACTAACTTCTTGTGATCTGAATCGAGGATCATCGAAAGATCGAGACTCCCTACGGAGATCCCGAACAATCGAATAGGAGTAGGAATGAAGAGAAAAGCAGTGTCGACGTTCATCGGGTCCGCGGTCGCGATCCCGACAATAGCACTGAGTTTATCGGTTCCAGCCGCGGCAGAGCCGGTACCGGGGGACAACGCAGCTGAAGCGGTTGCCGAACTGAAGTCCAACGGCAATCGGGTGTATGTCGAAAACCTGACAGATGCCCCGCTCGCTGAGGCTCAGGTGGTGTCGATCCTCCCGGGCCCCGACATCCGCGAAACTGTCGAAACGCAAGACCCCTACGCGAACAATGAGGCTCGACAGGACGTGCCGGTCGCCCAGGTCTACTACCTGACCGTGGAGTGACCGGAACCAGTGGGGCCGCCCGAGCTACCGCCGGGCGGCCCATGATTTTCGAATCACTCTGATTCCCAATGAATTCCGCGACGACAGTCCGCGATTCCGTGGAGCTCTGGTCCAGGAGATCGTTTCGATGCCGAAATCGTCACTGTCCCTGCGTTTCCGGACTAACTGGGGAACTGGAAATCCATCGCTTGTAGCGGGCGATGGCCGACAGCGCGCAACGACGCCGTGGCTCATCCGCTGACCGGTCAGGCCAGCGCGTCCTGCCAGGCCTGGTGCAGCGCGGCGTAGCTTCCGTTGGCGGCGACCAGTTCGTCGGGGGAACCGTCCTCGACGATGCGGCCGTGCTCGAGGACCAGCACCCGGTCGGCGATCTGCACGGTCGAGAGCCGGTGCGCGATCACGAGTGCGGTGCGGTCGGCGAGCACGGTCTCCAGGGCCCGCTGCACCATCCGCTCGCTCGGGATGTCCAGCGAGGAGGTGGCCTCGTCGAGGATCAGCACCGCGGGGTCGGCCAGGAAAGCGCGCGCGAACGCGACGAGCTGGCGCTGCCCGGCCGAGAGCCGCCCACCCCGCTTCTCGACGTCGGTGTCGTATCCGTCGGGCAGGGCCTCGATGAAGCGGTCGGCGCCGACGGCCTGCGCGGCGGCGCGGACCTCGGCGTCGGTGGCTTCGGGGCGGCCGAACCGGATGTTGTCGGCGATGGTCCCGCCGAACATGAAGTTCTCCTGGGTGACCATCACGACGTGGCTGCGCAGTTCGGCCTGTTCGAGCCGGCGCAGGTCCACCCCGTCCAGCGTCACCGATCCGGCCACCGGGTCGTAGAACCGGGTCACCAGTTTGGCGATCGTGGTCTTGCCTGCGCCGGTCGTACCGACCAGCGCCACCGTCTGCCCGGCCGGCACCTCCAGATCCAGGCCGGGTAGTACAGGCCTGCCGGGCACATAGTCGAACCGCACCTGCCGCAGCGCGATCTCGCCGCGTACCGAGTCCAGCCGGACGGGCTGTGCGGGATCGTCGATCGCCGGCTTCTGGGCCAGCACGCCGGCCAGCTTCTCCAGCGCCGAGGCCGCCGATTGGAAGGTGTTGAAGAACTGCGAGATCTCCTGCATGGGTTCGAAGAACATCCGCAGGTAGAGCAGGAACGCGGTCAGCGTGCCGATCGTCATCTCGCCGTTCAGCACCCGGTAGCCGCCGTAGAGCAGCACGACTCCGGTGGTGATGTTGCCGACCAGTTTGACGCCCGGCATGAAGATCGCCAGCAGCCGGAACGTGCGCTCGTTGACGACGCGGTAGCGGTCGGCGACGTCTTCGAAGATCTCCTGGTTGCGCGGTTCGCGCCGGTAGGCCTGCACCGCCTTGATGCCGGTCATCGTCTCGACGAACTGCACGATGACCAGCGCAGCGCTCTCCCGGACCTCCCGGTAGGTTTTCGACGACTCGCGGTGGAACCACCGCACCAGCAGCACCAGGATCGGGAACGCGGCCAGGCACATCAAACCCAGCTTCACGTCGAGCACGACGAGCAGCACGGCGGTGCCGGCCAGCGTGAGCACCGCGGTGATCAGGCTGTCGAAGCCGGTTTCGAGCATGTCCTGGATGGCTTCGACGTCGTTGGTCGACCTGCTCACCACCCGCCCCGAGGTGTAGCGGTCGTGGAAGGCGACGTCGAGGCGGCCGAAGTGCCGGAACACCCGCCTGCGCAGCTCCAGCAGCACCCGCTGGCCGACCCGGCCCGCGCGCCGCAGGAAGTACATCCGGCTCGCCGCCTGCACGACGACCACCACGCACAACACGGCCACGATCGTCATCAGCGTGCGCGCCGAGCCGCCGTCGAGCAGCGGCGGGATCCCGTCGTCGATGCCCTTCTGCACCAGCAGCGGAACCGACAGGCGCGCGGCGTTCTGCAGCACGACGACCACCGCCAGCGCGCTGACGGTCCACCGGTAGGGCCGCAGCAGCGCACCCAGCAGCGCCCGCGCCTCGCGCCGTCGCGGCACCGCCTCGTCGATCGGCACGTCGGCCTGCTCGTCGAACCTGCCCCGCCAGCCGGGCGCAGCGGTGCTCATGGCCGTCGCTCCAGGATCTCGCGCTCCAGCACGCTCGCGCCGTCGCCGTTGGAGCGCTCCGGGAGCCGGCGCTCGCCGAGGTCGATCTGCTCCTCGTCGCGAGCCCAGTCGCACTCGCGTTCGGCACCGTCGTCGAGTTCGTCGTCGGCGGCCAGCAGATAGCGGTACTCAGGGACCTCGGCCAGCAGTTGGGCATGGGTGCCGACGTGGGTGATGGTGCCGTTCTGCAGCAATGCGACCCGGTCGGCGAGCAGCACCGTCGACGCGCGGTTGGCCACCACGATGCCGGTGACCGATTCGAGCACGCGGCGCAGCGCTTTCTCGACGACGGCCTCGGTGTGCACGTCCAGCGCCGACAGGGTGTCGTCGAGTACCAGGATCTTCGGCGCGGCCAGGATCGCCCGGGCCAGCGATAGCCGTTGCCGCTGCCCGCCGGACAGGCTCATGCCCTGCTCGCCGATCCGGGTGTCCAGGCCGAACGGCAGGTCGTGGACGAAGTCGGCGGAGGCCACCTCGATAGCCCGGTGCAGGTCTTCGTCGCTGGCTTGCGGGCGGCCCAGTCGCAGGTTCTCGGCCACCGACATCGAGAACAGCGTCGGATCCTCGAACGCCGTGGCCACCGCCTGGCGCAGCGCGTCCAGGGACAGCTCGCGGATGTCCTGGGAGTCGACGCGGATCTGCCCCTCGGTGACGTCGTAGAGCCGGGAGAGCAACCCGACCAGCACCGACTTCCCCGAGCCCGTCGCCCCGACCAGTGCCAGCGTCTCCCCGGGTTCGACGGTGGCGTTGACGTGACGCAGCGCCCATTCACCGGCCGGCTCACCGGCCGCCGACTCCGGGAACCGGAAGCCGACGTCGACGAGTTCGAGCCGCCCGCCGCGCGGGGTCTCGTCGCGCGGGCCGTCGGTGATATCCCGGGGTGCGTCGAAGATCTCGCTGATGCGGTTGGCGGCGGTGAACGACTCCTGGGTCATCGACAGCAGGAAGCCCAGCGAGGCGATCGGCCACACCAGCGACAACATCATCGTGATGAAGGCGACCAGGGTGCCCAGCGTGACGTAGCCGTGCCCGGCGGCGTAGGCACCGAAACCGAGGACGACGATCAGCGTCAGGTTGGGGATGATCTCGAGCAGCGTCCAGAACTTGGCCGACACCGACACACGGCGCAGCTGGGTGTCGTAGAGGTCGGTGAGTTGATCGTCGAATCGCCGGTAGACGTAGTCCTCACGGCCGAAGGACTTGATGACGCGCAGCCCCAGCGCGGACTCCTCGACGTGGGTGGCGACGTGGCCGGCCTGGTCCTGGGCCAGCCGCGACAACCGGGTGTACTCCTGCTGGAAGTGCAGCACGGTCAGCGTGATCGGCACGATCGAGACGGCCACCACGACCCCGAGCGGCCAGTACATCGCCAGCAGGATCGCGGTGACGACGGTGATCTGCAGGATGTTGAGCAACAGGAAGGTCAGCCCGAACGACATGAACCGGCGAATCGTGCCCAGGTCGTTCATGATCCGCGACAGCAGCTGCCCGGACTGCCAGCCCCCGTGGAACGACATCGGCAGGATCTGCAGTCGCGCGTAGAGGTCCTTGCGGATGTCGGCCTCGACACCCATCGTCGCCCGCGACACCAGCCAGCGGCGGATGAACCACAGCACCGCCTCGGTGATCCCGACGCCCATCGCGGCGGCACCGAGCAGCCAGAGGCCCTGCTGGTCCTGGTTGCGGACCGGCCCGTCGATCACGGCCTTGGTCATCAGCGGGATCGACACCGTGGCGCCGAGGCTGGCCAGCGCGGTGAGGAGCATCGCGATCCAGCGCACCCGGTAGGGCATCAGGTACGGCAACATCCGCCACAGGTCGGAGCTGGGGCGTGCTCGTCGCGGCGGCGGTGCGATCGCGGGCGCCTTGTTCAGCGCGGTAGGCCGGTCGTCAACCACTTAGAAGATCTTCCCATTGTCCGCAAGCGGTTAACGCGGCCGCCGAAATCGCATTCCGGCAGCGGAAGTGCGAGTGCGGGCCTGCCGGAATGCCGTTTCGGCGGAACGTGACCATCGTGAACACCGTAGAACCTGAACAACGATTGAGGTCAACTGCTTCCCGGCGGGTAACTGCGCAGGTCAGACGATGCTGAAATACCCCAGTACCGCCGAGACGGCCACCACCAGCAACGGATTGACCTTGGTCAACACGAAGATCCCCACACACACCGCGGTCAGCAGGTACGCGCGCCAATCATGGTCGGCGGCCCGGCTCATCACCAGCGACGTGGCCAGGATCAGGCCGACGGTCATCGGCGCGAAGCCCTTCTCGACGGCGATGCGCCACTTCGACTGTTCGGCACGTTGCCAGAACTGCGTCACGACGAGCACCACGCTGGCCGCCGGGATGATCATCGCCGCGGTGGCGATCACGCCGCCGAGGATCGCGCCCGGCACGCCGCCATGCTGCAGCCCGGCGCCGTATCCGATCAACGTGACAATGAGGATGCTGGGCCCGGGCGCGGCCTGTGAGACCGAGAACACGTCGGCGAACTGCCTGCCGTCCAGCCAGTGGTAGTCGTTCACCGCTCGCGCGTGCATTTCGGGCAACACCACGTTGCCGCCGCCGATCGACATCAGCGACAGCGACCCGAACAGCAAGACGAGCTCGAGATAGGTGCTCACGTCGCGGGATCTCCGGAGTCCTCGGAGGACCCGGATGCCGCGGCCCTCGGCCCGCGCGGCCAGGCCCAGAGCAGGCCGAGCGGGGCGACGATGCCCAACACCGCGATCAGCGGCAGCCGCACCACGCCGCTGAGCACGAAGGCCAGCGCGAACAGCGCCACCGGCACCACACCGGTCAGACAGACGCGTCCGGTCTTGATGACCATCGTGAAGGTCAGCGCGACGGCCGCCGAGGACGCGCCGTGCAGTGCCCCGTCGACGGCGGGCAGCTCCTTGAAACCGAAGTAGAAGTAAGCCGCCACCAGCATCAGCGTCACCGGCACGCACACCAGGCCGAAGATGGCGGCGACCGCACCCATCCAGCCCCGCAGCTTGGTCCCGGCGAAGACGGCCAGGTTGACCTGGTTGGCGCCGGGCAGGATCCGGCACATCGTCATCGCCGAGAGGAATTCCTTCTCCGCGATCCAGCCCTTCTCGACGACCAGCACCTCACGGGACCACGCCGACAGCCCGCCGCCGAACGAGGCGAGCGCGATGTGGTTGAAGGCCAGCGCCAGCCGGACGAGCGGGACGCGGGGTGGCGGGTCACTCATGCATCAGCTCCGGGTCATGAGGGAAATCGTTCTCGGCGGGCTGGGTGGGGTCCAGCGGGTCCGGGGCGTGATACCGCTTGGAGGACTTCCAGTCGTAGCGGAACACGTTGCGCAGCCGGTCCACGAGCGCCGGGTCGTCGAGTACCACCCCCAGTTCCCGGCGCAGGTCGAACGCGCTGCGGTCGATGTTCATCGAACCCACCAGGGCCCGGGTCCGGTCGACGATGACGAGCTTGGCGTGGGCCCGCAGGTTGCGCTGCTTGCGCACCTTGACACCGAACCTGCGCAGCGTACGCAACGACGCGAACGTGTCCAGCACGTCGTCGTCGCTGATGCCGTGCCGCCCGCCGCACAGCACCCGAACCTTGGCTCCGCGCGCCGCCGCCGCGACGATCCGGTCGAGGATGACCGCGTCGACGTACTTGGGGTGCTGGACCTCGAGCCGCTCGGTCGCGGTGTCCATGAACTGAGCCATGGCGATGCGGGAGTTCGAGTTGCTCCACAGCAAGCCGGTGTCCTGCACGGGAACCCAGTCGTGGTGCTGCCAGTCGGCCTCGAACCCCTCGATGATCTGCGCCACCTGGGCCGGGTCGGTGGTCACCACACCGAAATCACGGGTGCGGGTGAAGTACTTGGTGCACAGGTTGAAGGTGGCGATCAGCGCGGCGTGCGAATCGGCCACCATCGACTTCTCGTGGGTGACGTAGAAGGCCGGATTGGACCACGCCACCTCGACACCCGCCTCGGCCAGGCGCGCGTAGGTTTCGTCGTTGGCCCGGTCACCGCGCGACTTCACCGGGTTGAGCATCACCCGCACCTCGACGCCGGCCTCGCGGCGGGCGATCACCGCCTTGATCAAATCCTCGTCGGTGAAGGTGAACTGCTTGATCCGCAACGTCTCGTGCGCCGAGGCGATGAAGTCGAGGACGGGGTCGAGTCCGTCGTCCGGCTCCACGACGAGCTGAGGCGTCATCGGCGGCGTCATAGCCCGGGACCGTAACAGCCGCAGGTTACCGCCGCCTGACACTGCGACGCTGACACGTAAACCCGGTCGGCTCGGGCCCCGCATCCCCCGACCGACCGGACCCATCAGGCAAGATTGGGGACATGGACAGTGGTGTGGGCTCACCGCGGGTGCTCGTCGTCGACGACGATCCGGACGTCCTGGCCTCGCTGGAGCGCGGCCTGCGGCTGTCCGGATTCGAGGTCTTCACCGCCGTCGACGGCGCCGAGGCCCTGCGCAGCGCGACCGAGACCCGACCCGATGCGATCGTGCTCGATATCAACATGCCGGTGCTCGACGGTGTTTCGGTGGTGACGGCGCTGCGGGCGATGGACAACGACGTGCCGGTATGCGTGCTCTCGGCACGCTCCTCGGTCGACGACCGGGTCGCGGGCCTGGAGGCCGGCGCGGATGACTACCTGGTCAAGCCGTTCGTACTGGCCGAACTCGTGGCGCGGGTCAAGGCGCTGCTGCGCCGGCGCGGTTCCACCGCGACGTTCTCCTCGGAGACCATCACCGTCGGCCCGCTGGAGGTCGACATCCCGGGGCGGCGGGCGCGGGTCGACGGCGCGGACGTCGACCTGACCAAACGTGAGTTCGACCTGCTGGCCGTGCTCGCCGAACACAAGACGGCGGTGTTGTCGCGCGCCCAGCTGCTCGAGCTGGTCTGGGGATACGACTTCGCCGCCGACACCAACGTGGTCGACGTCTTCATCGGCTATCTGCGGCGCAAGCTCGAAGCCGGGGGTGCGCCCCGGCTGCTGCACACCGTCCGCGGCGTGGGGTTCGTGCTCAGGCAGCAGTGAACCCGGCGGCGGACAGACACGGGAAGGACGGGGACACCTCGTGGCGCTGACCCGGATCTTCCGCCGCACACCGTCGCTGCGCACCCGGGTCGCGTTCGCCACCGCGGTCGCAGCGACGATCGTCGTCGGGATCGTCGGCACGGTGGTCTGGGTCGGTATCACCGGTGACCGCAAGGAACGCCTGGACCGCAGGCTCGACGAGGCCGCCGGCTTCGCCATTCCGTTCCTGCCGCTGGGACTCGATGAGATCCCGCCCTCACCCAACGATCAAGACGCCGTGATCACGGTGCGCCGCGACGACGGTCAGGTGACGTCGAACTCCCGAGTGGTGCTGCCCGAGCTGGAGCCGGGGTACGCCGACACCTACGTCGACGGGGTGCGCTACCGGGTCCGCACCGTGGAGCTCTCGGCGCCCGAGCCGATGTCGGTCGCGGTCGGCGCCACCTACGACGCGACGATCGCCGACACCCGCAACCTGCACCGGCGGGTGTTGATCATCTGCACCCTGGCCGTGGCCGCCGGATCGTTGGGCGGCTGGCTGCTGGCCGCGTTCGCGGTGCGCCCGTTCAAGCGGCTGGCCCAGCAGACCCGCCAGATCGACGCCGGTGACAAGCCCCCCGACATCGACATTCGCGGCGCCACCGAGGCCGTCGAGATCGCCGACGCGCTGAAGGGGACCCTGGAACGGATCTGGGAGGAACAGGGCCGCACCAAGGCCGCGCTGACCTCGGCACGGGACTTCGCGTCGGTGTCGGCCCACGAGCTGCGCACCCCGCTGACGGCCATGCGGACCAACCTCGAGGTGCTCGCGACGCTGGACCTCGCCGAAGAGCAACGCAAGGAGGTGGTCGGCGACGTGATCCGCACCCAGAGCCGGATCGAGGCCACCCTCGGTGCGTTGGAGCGGCTGGCGCAGGGCGAACTGTCCACCTCCGATGACCACGTACCGGTGGACATCACCGAGTTGCTCGACCGTGCCGCCCACGATGCGATGCGCGTCTACCCGGACCTGGAGGTGTCGCTGGCACCCGCGCCGACGGTGATCATCGTCGGGCTGCCGACCGGGCTGCGGCTGGCAGTCGACAACGCGATCGCCAACGCCGTCAAACACGGCGGTGCCGGGCGGGTGCAGCTGTCGGCGGTCAGTTCCCGTGCCGGTGTCGAGATCGCGATCGACGACGACGGCGTCGGGGTGCCCGAGGGGGAACGCACGGTGGTCTTCAACCGATTCTCCCGAGGCTCCACCGCATCGCACTCCGGCTCGGGCCTGGGCCTGGCCCTGGTCGCCCAGCAGGCTGAGTTGCACGGCGGCACAGCCTCGTTGGAGGCAAGCCCGCTGGGCGGCGCCCGGCTGCTGCTGCGGCTGCCCGGCCCGAGCTGACCCCCCCGGCCGCACCGCGCTGCCGCGGTTCGGCAAAGCGACCCCGGGCGGGTGTCGCAATGACTACGCTCACGTGACATCGAACGTTGTCATATTCAAACGTCACGGGTGCCACGCAAGGGAGAGGTCGGGGATGACGGGCGTCGAGCGACCGGGAAACCGTCGACCGGTCGGAGCGGTCCACTACGGGATCGCGGCGATCACGCTCTGGGTGGGGCTGGCCGCCGCGCCCGTGCCCGGCGTCGCCTGGGCCGACTCCACCCCCGCCGCCGGCCGGGATTCGACCTCCGCCGGCCCGGCCGCCGGAACCTCTGACCGGACCGAATCCACCGATCCCGCCACACCGGACAACGGCCGGGATGCGGCACCGTCCGCGCGCCCCGACACCGCGGACGGCCCGCGCGAACCCGGGACCACCCGGGGCCGCGGCGCGGATCCGAGCCCCGACACCGAGACCGACATCGACATCGACATCGACATCGACGAGGTTGCCGAGACCGACGAGGTTGCCGAGACCGACGAGGTTGCCGAGACCGACGAGGTCACAAAGGTCGAGGACGAGGTCGTGGCCGGCGACACGTCCGACGATCCCGACCGGGATGTGACCGAGTCGGCGCTCGAGGACGGCGCTGCCGCACCGGCCGCGGCCGCACCGCAGACCGGCGAACGGGAGCCTGATCCGATTCGGGTGGGCCGCGACCAGTCGCCGGCGGTCGCGCCCTACCGGGTCACCCGCAACGCCGTGGCCCCGGCGAAGAACCCGGGCCACCCGGCACGCCTGGATTCGGCGGTGACGGCACCGGTCGCGGCGTTCGATCCGGCCGGCATCGAGGGGGCGAACGCGCGAAGCCTGGGCACGCCCTCGGCGCCCGACCCGGCGGACAGCGC
>NZ_JBSWXU010000129.1:0-14856 GCF_056160785.1 Mycobacterium sp. ABE4_509
GGCGGAGCCCGAGCAGGCCGCCCCGGCCGAGCCGGCGGAGCCCGAGCAGGCCGCCCCCGACATCGGCGCCATCGCGCCACCGGAAGGCCGCCTGGACCGGCTGCGCGGACGGCTGGCCAAGTCCCAGAACACCCTCGGCCGCAGCATGCTGGGCCTGCTCGGCGGCGGCGACCTCGATGAGGACTCCTGGGAGGAGATCGAGGACACGTTGCTGATCGCCGACCTCGGGCCGGTGGTGACCGAATCGGTGGTCGCCGCGCTGCGCGCGAAGATGGCCGCCAGTCACGTGCGGAGCGAGGCCGACGCCCGCGCGGTGCTGCGTGATGTGCTGATCACCGAGTTGCAGCCCGATCTCGACCGCTCCATCAGGGCCCTGCCGCACGAGGACAAGCCCTCGGTGTTGCTGGTGGTCGGGGTCAACGGCACCGGCAAGACGACGACGGTGGGCAAACTGGCCCGCGTTCTGGTCGCCGACGGCAGGCGGGTCGTGCTCGGGGCGGCCGACACATTCCGCGCCGCCGCAGCCGATCAGTTGCAGACCTGGGCCTCGAGGGTCGGTGCGCAGGTGGTCCGCGGCGCCGAAGGGGCGGACCCGGCCTCGGTGGCGTTCGACGCGGTCCACACCGGCATCAGCTCCGGCGCCGACGTGGTGGTCGTTGACACCGCAGGACGCCTGCACACCAAGAGCGGGCTGATGGACGAGCTCGGGAAGGTCAAGCGGGTGGTGGGCCGCCGTGCCGCGGTCGACGAGGTGCTCCTGGTGCTGGACGCGACGATCGGTCAGAACAGCCTGCCGCAGGCCAGAGTGTTCGCCGAGGTCGTCGACATCACCGGGGTGGTGCTGACCAAGCTGGACGGCACAGCCAAGGGCGGCATCGTGTTCCGGGTCCAGCAGGAACTCGGCGTCCCGGTCAAACTGGTGGGACTCGGTGAGGGGCCCGACGACCTCGCGCCGTTCGAACCGTCGGCGTTCGTCGATGCGCTGCTCGGTTAGGGCGGTGCCGGCTTGGGCGCGCGTACGCTGTAAAAGACCGCAATTCTTTCACGGCACGTCATTTTTTGCTGAATGACGGCGTTGAAACCTAGGCGTAACCGGATGCGTAAGCCCGTTCACGTATCCGAAACACGGACGAATCACAGGCGAAACGCGCGCACAAGAGTCTCTTCGGGAGGCCGATCATGATCGGCTGCTCACGTCCCAAGGAGGTTCAAACAAAGTGGTTTTTGGCTTGCATGACGTGGCCCTAGCCATACCAGACGATCAGTTCCTGCCGTTCGGGCCCGATGGCCTCAGCGCCGGGGACACTGCGTGGATCATCACCGCCTCCGCGCTGGTGTTGTTCATGACACCCGGCCTGGCGTTCTTCTACGGTGGGCTCTCTCGGCAGAAGTCCGTCCTGAACATGATGATGATGTCCTTCGGCTCGATGGGCGTCGTCAGCATCATCTACGTGCTGTGGGGCTATTCGATGTCCTTCTCGTCGGCACATACCGGCGGAGGGAACTTCCTCGGCATATTCGACAATCCATTCGCCCTGTTCGGGGTGAACCAACTCACCGAAGTCCGTGAGATCGACGGCGTGGACACGTTCGTCCTCGGCGGGTTCGGCACTGTGCCGGCGATCGTCTGGGTTGCGTTCCAGCTGACCTTCGCCGTCATCACCGTCGCCCTGATCAGCGGCGCGGTGGCCGAGCGGATGAAGTTCGGCACCTGGCTGCTGTTCGGCGGCATCTGGGTCACCCTGGTGTACTTCCCGCTGTCGCACATGGTTTGGGGTGGTGGCCTGCTCTCGGGTTCGGACAAGGGCATCGCGGGCATGTTGTTCGGCCTCGATGACGAAGGCGCGGCCAACGTCGCGCCCATCGACTTCGCCGGCGGCACCGTGGTGCACATCAACGCCGGTATGGCAGCTCTTGTACTGGCGCTGCTGCTCGGCAAGCGCGCCGGGTTCGCCAAGACCGCCTACCGTCCGCACAACGTTCCGTTCGTGCTGCTCGGCGCCGCCATCCTGTGGTTCGGCTGGTTCGGCTTCAACGTCGGCTCGGAAGGCGCCGCGGACGTGCTGGCGGGCCTGGTGTGGGTCAACACCACGGCGGCAACCGCCGCCGCGATGATGGCGTG
This sequence comes from Mycobacterium sp. ABE4_509, assembly GCF_056160785.1. Lineage (NCBI taxonomy): Bacteria > Bacillati > Actinomycetota > Actinomycetes > Mycobacteriales > Mycobacteriaceae > Mycobacterium > Mycobacterium sp. ABE4_509. The sequence goes on from NZ_JBSWXU010000129.1 coordinate 2,123, forward strand.
GCTGCTGGTGGAGAAGATCCGTGACGGTCACGCCACCAGCGTCGGCGCAGCGTCGGGCATCGTCGCCGGTCTGGTTGCGATCACCCCGGCGTGCGGCAACCTGACCCCGATCTGGTCGATCGTCGTCGGTGCCATCGCAGGCGTGCTCTCCGCCCTGGCCATCGGGCTGAAGTGGAAGTTCGGCTACGACGATTCGCTCGACGTCGTCGGCGTCCACCTGGTCGCCGGCCTGTGGGGCACCATCTCGCTCGGGTTCTTCGCCACGGACGCGGGTCTGTTCGTGGGCGGCGGCTTCGAGCAGCTCGTCGTGCAGTTCGTGATCGCACTGGTGGCCGTCGTGTTCACCGCGGTCATGACCTTCATCATCGCCTACATCGTGAAGCCTCTCGGCTGGCGGGTATCCCCCGAGGATGAGGACAGTGGCATCGATGGAACCGAACACGCCGAAACGGCTTACGAGTTCGCCTGATCGGCGACAATTTCATCGGAAGGGATCAACTACATGAAGCTGATTACTGCGATCGTCAAGCCGTTCACCCTCGAAGACGTCAAAACCGGGCTCGAGCAGACGGGTATCCTGGGGATGACCGTCAGCGAAGTTCAGGGCTACGGTCGGCAGAAGGGTCACACCGAGGTTTACCGCGGTGCTGAGTATTCCGTCGATTTCGTCCCCAAGGTCCGCGTCGAGGTCGTCGTCGACGACGCCGCCGTCGACAAGGTCGTGGACGTCATCGTGCAAGCCGCCCGTACCGGGAAGATCGGCGATGGCAAGGTGTGGGTAAGCCCGGTCGAGACGGTGGTCCGGGTGCGCACCGGTGAGCGGGGGGCCGACGCCCTCTAGCCAACTACTATGGAATGACGCGTCGTCTCCCGGCATTTGCACCGTGTGAGCGCTGGATCGTTAAGTGCCGGGAGGACAACAACTCATGACAGAGCGGAACGCAGACCCCGCCGCCGGAGCGCCCCGATGGGTGCGCCCGGCGGCGGGTTCGTTACGGCCCGCCACCGACCTTGCGGCGGCCGCCGCGCAGCTGCTCGTCGGCGGTCCGCGCCAACTCGATGCGGCCGCTCTGCGGGAGGCTCTGCTCGACCTGTACGACTTCTGGCTCACCACCAAGGCGACCGAGATCGGGATCACCGCCAGCAGCGGCTTCGCGATCGTCGCGACCGGTGGGCTGGGCCGCGGTGAACTGTTGCCGTACTCCGATCTCGATCTGATGCTGCTGCACGACAACATGCCAACCGAGGTCGTCAGTGAGGTCGCCGAGTTGCTGTGGTACCCCTTGTGGGACGCCAACATCCGTATCGACCACAGCGTGCGCACCGTGCCCGAGGCGCTCAAGGTCGCCGGTGAGGACATCTCTGCCGGGCTGGCCATGCTCGAGGCGCGCCACATCGCCGGTGACGCGGACCTGTCGTCGCTGCTGGTGGGCGGTGCGCGCCGGCAATGGCGCACCGGGATCACCTCGCGCTTCGACGAGCTCGTCGAGCACACCAGGGCCCGCTGGCAGCGCAGCGGGCAGATCGCCCACCGGGCCGAGCCGGATCTCAAATGCGGCCGGGGCGGGTTGCGAGATGTTCAGCTGCTCAACGCGTTGGCCATCGCCCAGCTGGCCGACGTGTATCCGTCCCCGTCGCTGGCGTCGCCGACTGAAACCCTTGGTGGTGCGCATCTTTCGCTGCTCAACGTGCGGACCGAACTGCACCGGGTGGCCGGGAAGGGACGCGAGCTGCTGCTCGCCCAGTACGCCGACGAGATCGGAGCCGCGCTGCGGGTCGGGGACCGGTTCGATCTGGCCCGGATGCTCTCCGACGCCGCCCGAACGGTCAGCTACTACGTCGACGCCGGGATTCGCACCGCCGGCAACGCGTTGCCGCGCCGCGGGCTGGCCGCGCTGCGCAGGCCGGTTCGCCGCCCCCTGGACGAAGGCGTCATCGAGTTCAACGGTGAGGTGATCCTGGCTCGTGACGCCCGCCCCGGCCGCGATCCCGGACTGATCCTGCGGGTGGCGGCCGCGTCGGCGACGACCGGGCTGCCGATGGCCGCGTCGACGCTGAGCCGGCTGGTCGAGAACGCACCGGAGCTGCGCACCCCGTGGCCGCGCCAGGCGCTCAAGGACCTGCTGGTGATGCTCGCCGCCGGACCGTCCGCGGTGGGAACGATCGAGGCGCTCGACCGCACCGGTCTGTGGGGCCGGTTGTTCCCCGAATGGGGTGCCGTTCGCGACCTGCCGCCGCGCGACGTCGCCCACATCTGGACCGTCGATCGCCACCTGGTCGAGACCGTCTCCCGGGCTAGTGCTTTCACCACCCGGGTGGCGCGGCCGGATCTGTTGGTCCTCGGAGCCCTGGTGCACGACATCGGCAAGGGCCGGGGCGGGGATCACAGCGTCATCGGCGCCGAACTGGCGACCCAGATCGGCAACAGGTTGGGTTTGTGGCCCTCCGACGTCGAGGCCCTGGCCAAGGTGGTGCGCCACCACCTGCTGCTGCCGCACACCGCGACCAGGCGGGATCTGCAGGACCCCAACACCATTGCCACCGTGGTCGATGCCCTCGACGGTGACCTGGTGGTGCTCGAATTGCTGCATGCTCTCGCCGAGGCCGACTCGCTGGCCACCGGCCCGGGAGTGTGGGGCGACTGGAAGGCCTCGCTGATCGGTGATCTGGTGCGCCGCTGCCGGCTGGCGATGGCCGGTGAGCCGCTGCCGCAGCCCGATCCGGTCGACCCGAGGTTCCTCTCGCTGGCCGCGCAGGACACCGTGCACGTCGAGCTCACCCCCGGGGACAACTCACACATCTTCAACGTCACGATGATCGCCCCGGACAAGCGCGGTCTGCTGTCCAAGGCGGCCGGGGTGCTGGCGCTGAACTCGCTGCGCGTGCATTCGGCCTCGGTGAACGGTCACCAGGGCTCGGCGATCAACACGTTCGTGGTCTCACCGCGCTTCGGTGCGCCGCCGGCGGCCGAACTGCTCCGCCAGCAACTGATACTCGCTCTCGACGGCGAACTCGACGTGGTTCGCGCCCTCGAGCAGAAGGAGGCCGAGAGCGTGGGCACCAGCCGGGTGGGCGAGGCGCGGGCGGCGGTGCCGATCAATGCGCCGGCGGCTCCGCCCCGGGTGCTCTGGCACCAGAGCGAGGGCCGCGGTCACGTGGTCGCCGAGATCCGCGCCACCGACCGCACCGGGCTGCTGGCGATTCTGACCGCGGTGTTCGAACGGGCCAAGGTCGACATCGAGTGGGCCAAGGTCAGCACGCTGGGCTCGTCAGTGGTCGACGCGTTCGGAATCGTCATCCCCGCCGGCGCCAACGAGAAGACGGTGCGGCAGAACCTGGAGCGCGACCTGTTCGGGGTGCTGCCCGCGCCGCCGGCCAAGGCGGTCGACGAAGCCAGCTGACGGCGCGGTCGATGCGCTCGCAGCACGACCAGTAGTCTTGGGTCTGTGTTTGAATCGCTCTCCGACCGGTTGACCGGAGCGCTCTCGGGCCTGCGTGGCAAGGGTCGGCTCACCGAGGCCGACATCGACTCCACCGCCCGGGAGATCCGATTGGCGCTGCTGGAAGCCGATGTGTCGCTGCCGGTGGTCCGGCAGTTCGTCGCGCGGATCAAGGATCGCGCCAAGGGCGCGGAGGTCTCGGCGGCCTTGAACCCTGCCCAGCAGGTCATCAAGATCGTCAACGAGGAACTCATCGCGATCCTCGGCGGCGAGACACGCCAGCTGTCCTACGCGCGAAACCCACCCACGGTGGTGATGCTGGCCGGTCTGCAGGGCTCCGGTAAGACGACGCTGGCGGGCAAGCTGGCCCGGTGGCTCAAGGGGCAGGGGCACACGCCGCTGCTGGTGGCCTGCGACCTGCAGCGCCCCGGTGCGGTCAGCCAGTTGCAGATCACCGGTGAACGTGCGGGTGTGCACGTCTTCGCCCCGCACCCGGGAGTGTCGCCCGACGGTGCCGAGCTCGAGCAGATCACCGCGGGGGACCCGGTCGCTGTCGCCTCGGCGGGCCTGGCCGAGGCCCGGGCCAAGCACTACGACGTGGTCATCGTCGACACCGCCGGCCGGCTGGGCATCGACGAAGAGCTGATGCGCCAGGCCGCCTCGATCCGGGATGCGATCAACCCGGACGAGGTGCTCTTCGTCCTCGACGCGATGATCGGTCAGGACGCGGTCACCACCGCCGACGCGTTCCGCGAGGGGGTCGGGTTCACCGGTGTGGTGCTCACCAAGCTCGACGGTGACGCGCGCGGCGGTGCGGCGCTGTCGGTGCGTGAGGTCACCGGGGTGCCGATTCTCTTCGCGTCGGCGGGGGAGAAGCTGGAGGACTTCGACGTCTTCCATCCCGACCGGATGGCCAGCCGGATCCTCGGGATGGGCGATGTGCTCACCCTCATCGAGCAGGCCGAGCAGCACTTCGACGCGGCGCAGGCCGAGGCCACCGCGGCCAAGATCGGCAGCGGTGAGCTGACGCTGGAGGACTTCCTCGAGCAGATGCTCGCGATCCGCAAGATGGGCCCCATCGGCAACCTGTTGGGCATGCTGCCCGGCGCGGGCCAGATGAAGGACGCGCTGGCCGCCGTCGACGACAACCAACTCGACCGGGTCCAAGCCATCATCCGCGGGATGACACCGCAGGAGCGCGCCGAGCCGAAGATCATCAACGCCTCCCGTCGGCTGCGGATCGCCAACGGATCCGGGGTGTCGGTCTCGGAGGTCAACCAGCTCGTCGACCGTTTCTTCGAGGCGCGCAAGATGATGTCGTCGATGGCCGGCCAGATGGGAATGCCGTTCAGCCGCAAGAACAATCGTAAGGCGGCCAAGGGCAAGGGCAAGAAGGGCAAGAAGGGCGGCAAGGGGCCGACCCCGCCGAAGACGCGCAATCCGCTCGGCGCCGGGATGGCCGGGATGCCGCCGGGCTTCCCCGATTTGTCCGACATGCCCAAGGGGCTCGACGAGCTGCCGCCGGGGCTCGCCGACATCGACCTGTCGAAGCTGAAGTTCCCCAAGGGGAACTAGATGCGTCTGCACGTTCGCGGACGCGGCCTGCCGGACGGTGAGCCGGTCGAGTGGTGGATTGTCGATGAGGGCTCGCCCGAAGAGCGTGGGCCCCGCGGCCGGCTCAGCGCCGAACCGGTCGCCGGCGCCGAAACCGTCTTCGGTGCCGACGGGGATGGCGGCTGGATCCTGCCCGGGCTGGTCGACGCCCACTGCCATGTCGGACTCGGCTCCGCCGGCCGGATCGAGATGGACGAGGCGGTCGCGCAGGCCGAAACCGAACGGGCGGCCGGGGCGCTGCTGCTGCGCGACGCCGGCTCACCGACCGACACGCGCAGTTTCGACGACCACGCCGATTTGCCGCGCATCATCCGGGCCGGCCGTCACCTGGCGCGCCCCAAGCGCTACCAGCGCGGCTTCGCTCTCGAACTCGAGGACGAATGGCAGCTGCCCGAGGCGGTAACTGCGCAGGCCCGCTGGGGGGACGGCTGGGTGAAGCTGGTCGGCGACTGGATCGATCGCGACGCCGGCGACCTGACGCCGCTGTGGTCGGACGCGGTGCTCGAAGCGGCCATCGACGCCGCGCACGCCAACGGCGCGCGGGTCACCGCACACGTGTTCAGCGAAGACGCGCTCCCGGGGCTGATCAAGGCCGGCATCGACTGCATCGAGCACGGCACCGGCCTGACCGGGGACACCGTCGACCTGATGGTCGAGCACGGCACCGCGTTGGTGCCCACCCTGATCAACGTCATCGAGAACTTCCCCGACATCGCCGGTGCCGCCGCGAAGTACCCGCGCTATCAACGGCACATGCGGGCGTTGCACGAAACCTGCCTCGACCGGGTCGGTGCGGCCCGGGAGGCGGGTGTGCCGATCTTTGCGGGCTCGGATGCCGGCAGCGCGGTCGCGCATGGACGGATCGCCGACGAGGTCGAGGCGCTCAAGGGCATCGGCATGACGCCCACCGAGGCGCTCGGCGCGGCCTGCTGGGCCGCGCGGGACTGGCTGCGCCGCCCTTCGCTCGAGCACGGCGCCTCAGCCGATCTGGTGTGCTTCGACGAGGATCCGCGCAGCGGGCCCGGTGTGCTGGCCGACCCGGCGCTGGTGATGCTGCGCGGCGCGGTCTACTGAGGCCGCCGGGCCGGCGGTGGTGACCGGTGGCCCACACTCAGCTCAGTGGTCAAAACCCCAGTCGAGCAGCTCGATCGCCTGTCCGTACAGGTCCCCGGTGCCGTACATCTGGACCACCACGAGGCGCCGGTTGCCGCGCTGGGCGGCGCCGACGTAGGTCTTGCGCGCCAGGTTGGTGAAGCCGGTCTTGCCGCCCAGGTCACCGGGGTAGCGGCTGAGCAGCTCGTTCTGATTGTGCAGTGTCCGGCCGGGGAACTGCGCTGACGGCGACCGCATGATGTAGGCGATCAGCGGGTAGTTCAGCGCCGCGCGCATGATCACCGCCAGATCGTGCGGTGTGGTCACCGACTCCCACCCGGGCCCGTCCAGTCCGGACGGTGACGAGGCTCTCGTGGAGCGGGCGCCCACCAGGGCCGCTTTGCGGTTCATCGCGGCCACCGCCACCCGCTGTCCGCCCAGCATGTCGGCGAGCATGTTGGCGGCGTCGTTGCCGGATACCATCAGGATCGCGTCGAGGAGGTTGCGCACGGTGTAGGGCTGCCCCGGTGTGAGCCCCACACACGAACATTCGACCTTGGTGTGTGAATCGTTGGCGCGGGCGAAGTTGTCCGGTCGCAGGTGGTCGAGGACCGTCATCGCCAGCAGCACCTTGATGGTGCTGGCCGGGGCGTACCGCCCGTAGGGGTCGCGGCTGGCCAGCACCTGTCCGGTGTCGAGGTCTGCCACCAGCCAGGCCTGAGCGGGACCGTCCGGGAGCTGCTGTGCGGCAGCGGGTTCCGGAGCCGGCTGGGCGAAAGCCGTTGGCGCCGCGGACAGCTGCGCACCGGACACAGCGGTGCACAGAGCAAGCGCCAGCCCGGCGAATCGTCGTCGCACGCCTGGCGACGCTAGTCGCGGCAGGACTCGACGCGCGCGCGATCAGGTCTCCATCCGGTATCGGCTGGGATCAGAGCTGGCCGACACCGGCGCCGGGCGGCAGCGCGAACCCCCAGTCGAACAGCGCGGCCGCCTGGTCCCAGTAGGTCGGCTGGCCCTCTTTGTTCAGGCCGTGCATCATCGCCACGACCAGGTTGCGGCCGCCCCGCTGGGCGCCGCCGACGAACGTCTTCTGGGCCAGGTCGGTGTACCCGGTCTTGCCGCCGAAGGTGCCGGGGTAGCGCACCAGCAGTTCGTCCTGGTTGACCAGCACCCGATCGCCGTTGCGGGTGGGGAATACCGCGCTGGGCTGGGCGGTGATCTGCGCGAAGACCGGGTTGGCCATCGCGGCGCGGAAGATGACCGCCAGGTCGCGCGGTGTAGACCAGATGTCGATACCCGGCCCGTCGATGCCCGACGGCGAACCGGCGTTGGTGCCGTAGGCACCCAGCAGCGCTGCCTTGCCGTTCATCTTCATCAGCGCGGCCTCGCGACCCCCGAGCATGGTGGCCATGGTGTTCGCCGCGTCGTTTCCGGACACCAGCAGCATCGCCTCCACCAGCTGGCGGGTGGTGTAGGTGAAGCCGGGGGTCACGCCGGCGCAGTTGCACTCGACCCGGGTGTCGGCCTCGTTGGCCACGATCGTGGCATCCAGCGGCAACTCGTCGAGCGCGGTCAGCGCGGTGAGCACCTTGATCGTGCTCGCCGGAGCGTAGGTGCCGTGTTCGTTGCGGGCGGCCAGGATCTCTCCGGTGTCCATGTCGGCCAGGACCCAGGCCTCGGCAGGCCCGGCCGGGACGGGAACCGATCCGGCCGGCTGGCTGACCCCCGCAGGCACCGCCATCGCGGACGACGTGGGGCCGACCGCATGGCCGGCGAGCAGGCACAGTGTCGTTGCCAGACACGCGAGAAGCCTCATCATGTCAGGTGAGCCTAAACCCGCCTGCCGATCGTGTTCAATCGGTGCATGCTGAGCCTCGAGGAGATCTCCGACCGGCTGGAGATCCAGCAGTTGCTGACCGACTACTCCACCGCGATCGACCGGCGTCGATTCGACGACCTCGACGCCGTGTTCACCCCGGACGCCTACATCGACTACCGCGCCATGGGCGGCATCGACGGACGCTATCCCGAGGTGAAGGCGTGGCTGGCCGAGGTGCTGCCGAACTTCCCGGCGTATTCACACATGCTGGGCAATCTGTCGGTGGTCTTCGACGGGGACACCGCGACTTCGCGGGTCATCTGCTTCAACCCGATGGTCGTCGACGCCGAGAGCAAGCAGATTCTGTTCTGCGGCCTGTGGTACGACGACGCGTTCATCCGGACGCCGCAGGGGTGGCGGATCACGTCTCGAGTCGAGACGAAGTGCTTCGACAAACTACTGTGACCCGATGTGACCGACGTCGATGAGTTCGCCCCCGAGTCCACCGTCAGAAACATCGAACAGGCAATAGAGCGAAGCGCTTTCGCCGAACTCACGGCGTTCATCAGCCCGTTACCCACCGGCCAGATCGTGGACATCCTGGAGCGGCTCGGCAGTAACCAACGCGCGGTGGCCTACCGGGTGCTGCCCAAGGCCCGCGCGGTGGAGGTGTTCGAGGTTCTCGACGCGAGCCTGCAAAGCGATCTGGTGGGTGCGCTGCAGGACGAGCAGACCGCCGAGCTGTTCGCCGATCTGGACCCCGACGACCGCGTCGAGCTGCTCGACGAACTGCCGGCCAACGTCGCCCGCAGGCTGATGCAGGGGCTGCCGCCTGCCGAACGGGAGATGACCGCGGAGATCCTGGGCTACCCGCAGGGCTCGATCGGGCGGCGGATGAGCCCGGAGTTCGTCAGGGTGCGTCCCGAGTGGACGACCGCCACCGCGATGACCAAGCTCTCCGACCACCTCGACGACGCCGAAACCGTGTACACCCTGCCGGTCACCGACGACGACCGCACCCTGATCGGGGTGGTCAGCCTGCGCGAAATCCTCAAAGCGCGTCCCGGCACGACCATCGCCGAGGTCATGCAGCCGGCGCAATGGGTGCACGCCACCGACGACGCCGAGACCGCCGCGCGCCGCTGCGCCGACCTGAAGCTGCTGGCGCTGCCGATCGTGGACCACGAAACCCGGATCGTCGGTGTGCTGACCGTCGACGACGCACTGGCCATCCTCGAGGACGCCGACTCCGAGGACCAGGCCCGCATCAGCGGTGTGGAACCGCTGCGCCGGCCCTACCTGAGCGCCCCGGTACTGGGGCTGATGCGCTCGCGTGTCGTCTGGCTGCTGGTGCTGGCCATCGGGGCGACCCTGACCGTGCAGGTCCTCGAGGTGTTCGAGGAGACCCTGGCCGAGGTCGTCACGCTGGCGCTGTTCATCCCGCTGCTGATCGGCACCGGCGGCAACACCGGCAATCAGGCGGCCACGACCGTGACCAGGGCGCTGGCGCTCGGCGATGTGCGGCCCAGCGACGTCGGCAAGGTGCTGTTCCGCGAATTCCGGGTGGGGCTGTCGCTGGGCGTCGTGCTCGGCGGACTCGCCTTCGCCGTCGTCTCGCTGGTCTACAGCGTCGACATCGGCACGGTGATCGGGCTGACCTTCCTGGCGCTGTGCACGATGGCCGCCACGGTCGGCGGGGTGATGCCGTTGCTCGCCCGGGCGATCCGCGCCGACCCCGCGGTGTTCGCCAACCCGTTCATCTCGACCTTCGTCGACGCCAGCGGTCTGCTCATCTACTTCTTCATCGCCAAGGCGGTGCTCGGAATCTGAGTCGCCCACCGGCGATTTTCAAGACAGGCCGCTGTTCTGGCACAATGGTCGGCTGTCCGTCCACGGTGCCCCTCGGGGCGTGCCGTGGGCCGGTCACACACGTAAGGCAAAACCGGATCCCGGCATCCCGCCGGCGATCGCTGAATTGCAGCGTGGCAATCACAGGAGAAGTCGCCTCACCATGGCTGTCAAGATCAAGCTCACCCGGCTCGGCAAGATCCGCAATCCGCAGTACCGCATCGCCGTCGCCGATGCGCGCACCCGTCGCGAGGGACGCGCCATCGAGGTCATCGGCCGGTACCACCCGAAGGAAGACCCGAGCCTCATCGAGATCGACTCGGAGCGCGCCCAGTACTGGCTCGGCGTCGGCGCCCAGCCCACCGAACCCGTGCTGCAGCTGCTCAAGATCACCGGCGACTGGCAGAAGTTCAAGGGCCTGCCCGGTGCCGAGGGCACGCTGAAGGTCAAGGAGCCCAAGCCCAGCAAGCTGGACCTGTTCAACGCCGCACTCGCCGACGCCGACGGTGGCCCGTCCAACGAGGCCGTCACCCAGAAGAAGAAGAAGGCTCCGGCCAAGAAGTCCGAGCAGGGCGAGGCGACCGAGGCCACCGAGGCTTCTGACGCCGCCGAGCCGGCCGACTCCGCGACCGCCGAGAGCTGAAGCCGATGAGCACTGTGGTCGTCGACGCCGTCGAGCATCTGGTCCGCGGGATCGTCGACAACCCCGACGACGTGCGCGTCGACATGGTGACCAGCCGGCGCGGCCGCACTGTCGAGGTGCACGTCCACCCCGAGGACCTGGGCAAGGTCATCGGGCGCGGCGGACGCACCGCGACCGCGTTGCGCACCCTGGTGGCCGGCATCGGCGGACGCGGTATCCGCGTCGACGTGGTGGACACCGACCAGTAGCCGACATGGACCTGGTGGTCGGGCGGGTCGTCAAGGCGCATGGCGTCACCGGCGAGGTCGCCGTCGAGGTGCGCACCGACGACCCGCATGGCCGCTTCCGGCCCGGGGCCAGATTGCGCGGACGCGCCGCCCGCGGCGGGTCCGGCACCGAACGCGAATTTGTCGTCGAATCCGTCCGTGAGCACGGTGGCCGGCTGTTGATGCGGTTCGCCGGTGTTGCCGACCGCGGCTCGGCAGACCTGCTGCGCGGCACGGTGTTCCTGGTCGACTCGGCGGACCTGCCGCCGATCGACGATCCCGACGAGTACTACGACCATCAGCTCGAGGGCATGAGCGTCGCGACGACCGCCGGACAGCGGGTCGGAACCGTCGCCGAGGTGCTGCACACCGCCGCCGGGGAACTGCTGGCGGTGCGCCCCGAGAGCGGGGGCGAGGTGCTGGTGCCGTTCGTCTCGGCGATCGTCGTGTCGGTGTCGTTGGCGGACAACGCCATCGAGATCGACCCGCCCGAGGGTCTGCTCGAACTCCAGTGATGGCCGACTGTGCGTATTGACATCGTCACGATATTCCCGGAGTTCCTGGCGCCCCTGCGGCAGTCGCTGCCGGGCAAGGCGATCGACGCGGGGATCGTCGATCTTGCCGTCCACGACCTGCGGGCCTGGACCCACGACGTGCATCACTCGGTGGACGACTCGCCCTACGGGGGCGGCCCGGGGATGGTCATGAAGGCGCCCGTGTGGGGTGCGGCCCTCGATGAGATCTGTTCGCCGGAAACCCTTCTGGTGATCCCTACGCCGGCCGGCCGGCTGTTCACCCAGGCCATGGCGCACGAGTGGACCGCCGAGACCCACCTGGTGTTCGGCTGCGGCCGCTACGAGGGCATCGACCAGCGGGTGGTCACCGACGCCGAGCGCCGGATGCGGGTCGCCGAGGTCTCGATCGGCGATTACGTGCTGCCCGGCGGCGAGTCGGCCGCGCTGGTGATGATCGAGGCCGTCGTGCGGCTGCTTCCCGACGTGCTCGGCAATCCCGCGTCACACCAGGATGATTCGCATTCGGCTCTGGTGGGTGGCCTGTTGGAGGGGCCCAGCTACACCAGGCCCGCCCGGTGGCGGGACCTTGATGTGCCCGACGTGCTGCTGTCCGGTGACCATGCGCGTATCGCCGAGTGGCGGCGCGACCAGCGACTGCGACGCACCCGCGAGCGCCGCCCCGACCTGCTCGACTAGATCGAGCCGTCCGGGAACATCGTGTGAACCGCCTCGGTGAGGGTTTCCCGGGCCGTCGCGGGATCGGTGGCCTGCATCGATCCGATGGCCATCACGTAGCGGCGGTCGGGGCCGACGACACCGGTGGACAGGTGCAGCCAGTCCGAACCGATGCAACACATCCAGCCCTGCTTCACCGCGACGGGTTCGCCCGGCAGCCCCTCCGGGATGCCGAAGCGTTGTGGATAGACACCCCCCGGAACCATCCCGTCGGGTGCCGTCGGCGTCGACGCGGCCAGGTTGGCCAGGATGACGCTGGCCTGCTCGGGCGGCAGACCGCCGGTGCCGGCGAGCATCTTGTCGTAGTAGCGCACCAGGTCGGTGACGGTGCTGGTGGTGTTGTACCAGCGACCGTTGCCCGGCGGCGAGGTCTGGGAGAGCCCGTAGCGCGACACCACCCGATCGATGATGGCGCTGCCGCCGCTGCGGTTCCAGAAGACCTCTGCGGCGCTGTCGTCCGAGGAGCGCAGCATCACCTGAAGTGCCTGCCGGTCCTCCTCGCTGAGCGTGGCCCGGCCTTCGGCGACCTGCAGCAGCAGATCGTCGGCGATGAACAGTTTGACCACCGAGGCGATGGCGATGGTTCTGCCGTTGCCGTTGGTCACCAACTGGCCGGTGTTGCGGTCGAGCACCGCGGCGGTGATGTCGGCCCCTGCCGCCGCGGCCTGGGCGGTGGCCTGCTGCTCGCGTTGGGCCAGGCCGGCGAACGAGGAGGCCGGGGCGTCGGGCGGAGCCTCGGGCAGCGGGGCCATGGTGCCCAGC
>NZ_JBSWXU010000130.1:0-14752 GCF_056160785.1 Mycobacterium sp. ABE4_509
ATTCCGGGCGGTCCGGGCGGCGTGGCCGGCCCCGGCGGCGCCGCAGGCAGCCTGGGCCCGGGTGGCCCCAGCGGGGCTGCCGGACCGGGTGGAGCCAGCGGCTGCATCCCCGGTGTGGGCTGCGCCAGCATTCCCGCTCCCTGAGCTGATTGACCCGAAGAGCCGGACCTGATCTTCGCAGATCAGGTCCGGCTCTTCGGCGTCGATACGTCCGGATCGGCCGGCCGAATACGCGCTGGGACACCGATCGTCGGGCTACCGGCCGACGCACAGCGGCGGCGGGCTAGCCTGGGGCGGGACTCACGAGGAGGTGGCCACCATGGCCGGGCAGCGTTCGGCGGAACAACGCCTGCTGATCAGTAACGTCAGGATCTTCGACGGGCTCGCCGATCACCTGTTCGACGGCCACGTGCTGATCGAGGGCCGGACGATCACCGCGGTGCAGCCCTCGCCGATCCCCCAGACCGGCGCCGACGTGGTGATCGACGGTGGCGGCCGCACGCTGATGCCCGGAATGAGCGACGCGCACGTGCACCTGGTCGGCATGGCCAACACGTTGATCGATCTGGCGATGGGTTCGCAGACGCAGCTCGCCGCGGCGACGCTGGTCAAGGCCAAGGACACGTTGCTGCGCGGCTTCACCACGGTGCGCGACATGGCCGGTGACACCGCCGGGATCGCAAAGGTGATCGACGCACAACCGGAGCTGGGGCCACGGATCTATCCCAGCCAGGCCGCTCTGTCGCAGACCGCAGGCCACGGCGATTTCGGTTTCGTCTACGAACGCCCGACAGCGCTGGGCGGCAATGAATCCCGCGCCGAACAGATCGGCTTCATGCGGGTTGCCGACGGCGCCGACCGGATGCTGGCCGCGGTCCGCGAACAACTCAAGCTCGGCGCGTCCCAGATCAAGCTCATGGTCGGCGGCGGGGCCGCCTCGCTCTACGACCCGCTCTACACCGTGCAGTTCACCGCGCCCGAGATCCGCGCCGCGGTCCAGGCGGCCGAGGACTACGGAACGTATGTGGCCACCCACGTCTACAACGTCGCCGGCATCCGCCGAGCAGTCGAGGCCGGGGTCAAATCGATCGAACACGGCCACCTCGCCGACGAAGCGACCGTCGCGATGCTCGCCGAGCGGGGCGTATGGCTGTCCACTCAGCCGTTCGCCGAACACGACCACGGCTTTCTCAACCCGGACAGCGCGACGAAGAACAAGGAGATCTGCTCGGGTACCGATCAGCTGTTCCGATGGGCCACCAAGCACGGCGTGAATGTCGCCTGGGGCACCGACCTTCTGTTCGAGCCCGAACGCGATGCGTTGCAGAGCGAGATGCTCACCCGGCTCGGGGAATACATGACCAACGTCGAGGCACTCAAGATGGTGACCTCGGGCAACGCCGCACTGTTCCGGCTCGCCGGCGAACGCGACCGCTACCGGGCGGCGCGGCTGGGTGAGATCACCCCCGGCGCCTGGGCAGACGTCCTGCTCGTCGACGGGGACCCGGTGGCCGACCTCGGACTGCTGGGCGACCCCGGGAAGAATCTCGCCGTCATCGTCAAGGACGGCACCGTCGTCAAGAACACGCTGGCGGGGCTGTCGTGACCGCACCGGTTCCGGCGGCACTGCTCGAGGGCCGGGTCGTCGTCGTCACCGGCGCCGCCCGCGGCGTCGGGAAAGGCATCGCCAACGCGGTCACCGCACGAGGTGCCGCCGCGCTGCTGGCCGACTCCGACGAGCAGCTGCTCGGTGAGACGACCGAGCAGCTGCAGGCGGCCGGCCGCCGGGTGGTCCCGCTGACGGTGGACCTCCGCGACGAAGGCAGCGCGCAACGCATCATCGGCACCGCGGTCGAGGCGCTGGGCGGTGTGCACGGGCTGGTGAACAACGCGATCGCCACCAACGAACCCAAGCGGTTCCTCGAGATCACCCGCGCGGACTACGACCTCGTGTTCGACGTCGGGCCGCGGGCCACCTTCGAGTTGATGCAGGCGGTGCACCCGGTGCTGGCGGCCAACGGCGGGGGCAGCATCGTCAACCTCGGGTCCGGCTCGGGAACCATCGGGAAGTCCAAGTTCGGCGCGTACGCCGGCGCCAAGGAGGCTATCCGCGGCATCTCCAAAGTCGCTGCGCTGGAATGGGGCCGGGACAACATCAGGGTGAACGTGGTGTGCCCGTTCGCCGAGTCCGACGGTATCCGGCTGTGGCGGGAGATGGCGCCGGAGGCCTACGAGCGCAGCGTGCGCGGTGTCCCGATGGGCCGGCTCGGCGACGTGGGAACCGACATCGGGCCGGTGGTCGCCTTCCTGCTCAGCGACGAGGCCGCCTTCGTCACCGCACAGACCATCATGGTCGACGGCGGCGCCGCCGGCTTCCGCTGACCGAACAGCCCGCGAAGGAGCCGTGTTGCAGACGATTCCCGTCATCGCCCTGACCGGCTACCTCGGGGCCGGCAAGACGACCCTGCTCAACCACGTGCTGCGCAGCCCCGACGCGCGGATCGGCGTGGTGATCAACGACTTCGGTGAGCTCAACGTCGACGCCGGCCTGGTGACCGGGCAGGTCGACGAGCCCGCGTCGATCGCCGGGGGCTGCATCTGCTGTCTGCCCGACGACGACGGCCTCGACGTCGCGCTGACCCGCCTCGCCGACCCCAGACTGCGGCTCGACGCGATCATCGTCGAGGCCAGCGGGCTGGCCGATCCGCTCGCGATCGCCCGGATGATCCGGTTCAGCGGCGTCGAAGGGGTGCGGGCCGGCGGAGTGGTCGACGTGCTCGACGCCGCGACGCACTTCGACACCGTCGACCGGGACCCCACACCGCCGGCCCGGTACGGTGCGGCGACCCTGATCGTGGTCAACAAGCTCGACCAGCTCGACGACGCGGGACGCACAAGCGTGGTGCAGCGTGTGCAGGACCGGGTGCGCGAGCTCAACCCGCACACCCAGGTGGTCGGAGCGATCGCCGGGCGGATCGACCCCGCACTGCTCTACGACGTGGCCGCCGCCGGCGACGAGACGGGCCAGCTGACCCTGCGCGAGCTGTTCTTCGACACCGATCACACCGCCCACGCCGACGACCACGACCATGTCCACGCCGACGCGGTGACCGAGATCACCGACGGCGGTGTGGATCCCGGCGCGGTCATCGACCTGCTCGAGGATCCACCCGAGGGTGTGTACCGGATCAAGGGGACCGTCGCGGTTCGCTACCGGGCCGGCACCCGCACCTACACCGTCAACGTGGTCGGCCCGTCGATTCACATCGCACCGGCTCCGGCCCGCGCGGTGGCCAACTCGCTGGTGGCCATCGGGATGCACCTCGACGTCGAGGTGGTGCGCACCCGGCTTCGCAAGGCGCTCACACCGTTCGAGGGCACACCCCCGGCCGCAAGCGTCCGGCGACTGCAGCGCTATCGCAGGCTCAGCATCTGACGCGCGATACTTGGTCGATGGCAGAACGCATGGCAGGAAACATGACAGAACTCAATGTCCTGGGCCAGCCGCTGCAACCGTGCGGCACCCAGCCGATGACCGGCTTCTTCCGCGACGGGTGCTGCAGCACGGGCGACGAAGACCTCGGCCGGCACACCATCTGCGCGGTGGTGACCGCAGAGTTCCTGGCCCATCAGCGATCGATCGGCAACGATCTGTCCGTCCCGATGCCTGCCTACCGGTTCCCCGGGCTGGTTCCCGGGGATCGCTGGTGTGTGACCGCGCTGAACTGGCTGCGGGCACATCAGGACGGCAAGGCCTGCCCGGTGGTGCTGGCGTCGACCCATGAGCGCACCCTCGACGCGGTACCGCTGGATGTTCTGCAGCGCTACGGCGTAGACGTCCCCGATGATCCGGCCGGTCTGTAGCCGGCTATTTACCTGAGTCCGGGGGCTCAATATGATCTTGATGCTCACTGACCGAGATCGGGGGACCCATGCCCACATCGACCACCCGCGCCTTGCTGCTGACCTGCGGTACGGCGCTGATGCTGACCGCATGCCAGTTCTCGTTCTCGTCCGGCGGTCTCGACCACGAGAAGCTCGAGAATGCGATCACCGACGAGTTGAACTCCAGCTATGAGACCATCTCCCAACAGGTTTCGTCGGTGGAATGTCCTGAGGACGAGAACCCCGGCCCGGGTGAGACGATCATCTGCAACGCCGCGGTGGGCGACCAGACCGTGCGGGTGGAGTCGACGGTCACCGATGAGGACTACAACGTCGACTTCAGCACTCTGGACACGCTCTACGACCAGCCCAGTGTGGGCGCCGCCCTGTCCGAGGAGCTGACGAACCAGCTCGGTTTCCCGGTGACGGTGACCTGCGGCGACTCCTTGATGGCGGTCGAGATCGGCCAGACCTTCGACTGCACGGCCGCCGACCAGAACGGCGACGAGCGCACGGTGCGGGTCACCGCCGGCGCCGTCGGCGAGGACGATCAGTGGGAGCTGCTCGAATGATGCTCTGCTAGCCGGGCCGGAAGACAGACCGGGTTCGGTTGGTTAGGTTCTGGTATGGCATCGGTACTGACGGTGAACACGTCGGCCGCACCGGCCGGTCGGACGGCGCTCGGTTCCGGGATCGACAAACGCCCCAGCACCGAACCGTTGCGTGTGCGTTCTCCCGGGCCGATGCACGGCGGGTCGGGCAGCGGCGTGGTCGGTGATTCGATCGGCAACCAGCGGGTGCACGGCGGCGACGATCAGGCGGTGTACGCCTACGCCCGTGAGGATCTCGACATGTGGGAGTCGCGGCTGCAGCGCGAACTCACCAACGGCATGTTCGGGGAGAACCTCACCACCGCGGGCATCGATGTGACCGGCAGCGTGGTCGGTGAGCGGTGGGCGATCGGCTCCGACGGCCTGGTCCTCGAGGTCAGTGCGCCGCGGACGCCCTGCAAGACGTTCGCCGCCTGGCTCGATGTCCCGGGCTGGATCAAGACGTTCACCGCCGCGGCGCTGCCCGGGACCTACCTGCGGGTCATCTCGCCGGGCAGCGTGCGGGCCGGCGACTCCATCGAGGTCATTCACCGCCCGCAACACAGCGTCACGATCGGCACCGTGTTCCGTGCGCTCATGCTCGATCCTTCGCTGCTGGCCACGTTGGCGCCGGCCGATGCGCTGCCCGAGGCGATAAAGGAACAGGTCGCGCGCCGGTCCGGGTAGCCGGTGTGAGTTGGCTCCCAATCCCGGTCAGCAGCACGCTGCGCGGTTTGACGGGCGGCCGCCGCCGGGAAACCTAGGCGGCGCGGCGGCAGAGTGGGCGCCGCCTCGATGTGTTTCCCAGACCACAGGAGCCGTCGTCCAGCATGCCCGATTCGGATGAGATTTCGGACGAGATAGAGTCCGCCACCAATCTCGCCAGCACCGCCGCCTGGGTGGCCGGCGCGGTCGTGTTCGCCTACTTCGTCGGTGTCGCCCTGTCCTGGTTGTTGCACCGGCTCGGCCGGCGCAACAAGGTGCTGCACGACATCGCCGACCTGACCCGGCGGCCGCTGCGGGCCATGCTGATGGTCATCGGCGCGACGGTGGCCGTGCAACGCACCGCGAGTGCGGATGCGGGCTGGCGGGGATGGACCGATCATTCGCTGCTGATCGCGCTGATCGCGACGCTGACCTGGCTGGTGATCGGCTTCGTGCGGGTGGCCGAACGTCAGGCGCTGGCCCGGTTCGCCGACGGCGGCGACTCCGGACTCACCGACGCCGACCGGCACCGGCGCAAGATCATGACGCAGGTCACCACGCTGCGCCGGTTGGTGGTGGCGATCATCGTCGTCCTGGGTGCCGCCGCGGTGACGATGACCTTCCCGTCGTTCAGTGACATCGGGCGCACGCTGTTCGCCTCGGCCGGTGTGTTGTCCGTGGTGGCCGGGCTCGCGGCGCAGACCTCACTGGGGTCGGTGTTCGCCGGCATCCAGATCGCCTTCTCCGGTGCGATCCGGGTGGGCGATGTGGTCGTTCTCGAAGACGAGTGGGGCCGTATCGAGGAGATCACCCTGACCTATGTGGTCGTGCGGGTCTGGGACGAGCGCCGGCTGGTGCTGCCGTGCACGTACTTCACCACCAAGCCGTTCCAGAACTGGACGCGGCACGCCACCGAGTTGATGGGTACCGCCGAGCTCGACGTCGACTTCACCGTTCCGTTCGACGCGATGCGCGCCGAGTTGGATCGGATCCTGCAGTCGAACCCGAAGTGGGACGGCCGGGTCGGGGTGCTGCAGTGCACCGACACCGTCGACGGTGTGGTGCGGGTGCGAATGCTGGTCAGTGCGGTCAACGCTCCGGCGCTGTTCGATCTGCGCTGCGATGTGCGGGAAGCCATGGTCAAGTGGCTGCAGCGCACCAGCCCGGGTGCGCTGCCGCGGCGGCGCATCGAGCATCAGACCGACACCGGACGGGAGGTGCTGAACGACGCCGCCTTCCGGGGCCGGCGCCAGGCGGAGTCCGGGCTTTTCACCGGCAGCGCCGAGGCCGAACGGCGCGGCCGCGACTTCGACGACGACAGCGGCCAGGAGACCCGCCAGAACGGGCACAGCGGGCGTGACCCGGAGTTGTCGCGGGTCCGCTACGACGGCTGAACCGGGGGCTCAACCGGGCTCGGCAAGCCGTAGTCCATCGGCGGGCCGTCCCCTCCGGTGGCCCGCTGGTCGGCGATCGCGGTCGCCACGGGTACACCGTCACGGATCTCTCCGACGACGACGACGTCCTGGCTGGGCGTGAACGAGCCGGTGACCCTGTTGGTCTGCGGGGTGATCCGGAACGTGGTGGCGTGACCGTCCGGGGTGACGGTGGTCAGGGAGTCGTCGGACACGGACACGACCCGGCCCTGGTGCTGGATCGGGACCGCGGTCTCCGCGGCGGCGTTGCTCGTCTCGGGTGACGCGGTGCGCGGCGACGACGGCTCACCCTCGACCGACCCCAGCGTCCAGCCGGCCACGGCGGCCGCACCGAGCGCCGACAGCAGCGCCGAACGGCCGGCGAAGGGCCGCCGGGCGCGGTGCCGGCCGCTGTGGTGAGTCTGTGTCATCACCCGGGTGGATACCCGTTCACCGCCAGGCAAACACCGGTTGCTCGAGTTCGTCGACGCGGTCGGCGCGCCCCTCCAGGCACAGCCACCTCATCTGCAGCAGGACCGCACCGGTCGGTGCGTGGATGAGGTCGTTGCCCAGCGGGATCTGCACCACCGGGCGCGGGCTCTCGGGGATGGCGACGAATCGCGGGGAGTCCTCCCGCAGCAGCTGATGCAGCCCCACCCGGTACACCGCCACCACTTCGTCGGGGGCCGGCGAAGGGTCGAGCCGGCCACCGCCCCAGACGACGACGGGGGTGATGACATAGCCCGAGCGGGTCGGGTAGTCGTCGAGCAGCCCGAGCACGTCGGATTCGGAGAGCTCGACGCCGACCTCTTCGTGCAGTTCCCGCAGCGCGGCCTCGACGACCGTCTCGCCGGGGTCGAGCCGGCCGCCCGGCAGCGCCCACTGGGCGGCATGCGAGGACAACCGGGATGCCCGGCGGCACAGGAAGAACGCCGCTCCCCCGCTGACGTCGACCATCCGGCCGTCCAGGCCCGCCTCCGGCATCGGGCGCCCGCCGATCCAGTCGTCGACCGGCGCCGGGTCGACGCGGTCCTCACCGAGTTGCGAGTCGACGAGCACCACCGCGACGGCGGCGTGGCGTTTCGTCGGGTCGACGATGCTGCGGCGATCGTGGCCGGTGAGCCGGTCAAGGACCTGGGTGCGCAGCGCGTCGTCGTAGCTGATCGTCACCGCTCGAGGGTAGAGGGCCCCGTGGTCGGAGCGCACGGTGCTACAGCCGGGCCACCGCATACGCCGCGGCCTCGTCGGCCGAGCCGTCGAACCCGTACAGGGCGTGCGCCAGGTTCGCAACGCCCCCGGTAGCTCCCGAGCAGATCGTGTCGCCCGCGGCACACAGCTGCAGTGTCTTGTCGGCATAGCGCGGCCCGATCGTCACCGCAGGCGCACCGAACTGGCGCATGAACTCCGCGGACGGCAGCGCGAAGAGCACCACCGCGGCAACGTGGTCGGCGACCTCGGGCGGCATCGGCTCGGGAACCGAGCCGGCCGGCACTCCCGCCGGCACCTCGGCAGCGGTGACGAATCCCGCCACCACGGCGCCCTGCGAGTACCCACCCAGCACGATCCGCGTTTCGGGACAGTCGGCCGCGGTGGCCCGCACGTGACCGGCGGCGTCGCGGATGCCGTCCACCACGGTGCTCGCGAACGCCGCCCGGTCGGAGAAGTTGTCGGCGGCGGGGTAGTTCACCGCATGGACGTCGACGCTGCGGCCTGCGGTCTGGGCGCGGACCGCGTCGACGAAGGCCTGCCCGACCCCGCCGACACCCGGCGGTTCGCCGGTCCCGCGGGCGAACACCACATCCACATCGGGGCAGGGCTGCGCGCTCGCTGCCGGCGCTGCGACGCCCGACAACGCTGCGGTCAAACCCAGTGCGAACGCCGCGCCGGCGCCGGCGAATCGGCGAAATCTCATTGAGCTGCTGTACCCCGGCGGCTTTGCGGGTAACCGCCGAGGGAGGGCCGTCAGGCCTTCGTCTTCAGGAAAGGACACATGCCATGCCGAACGAACTGCAGGGCCGCAAGGTCGCCTTCCTCGCCACCGACGGCGTCGAGCGCGTCGAGCTCGAACAACCGCGGGCCGCGGTAGAGGACGCCGGCGGGGTGGTCGAGCTGTTGTCGGTCGGGGCAGGTGAGATCGCCGCCCGAGACCACGACCTGGAACCGGCGGGCACCTTCGCCGTGGACCGGGTGGTCCGGGAAGCCCGGGTGGAGGACTACGACGGGTTGGTCCTGCCGGGTGGCACCGTCAACGCCGACAAGCTGCGCCTCGACGAGTCGGCCGTCGCGTTCGTCGGCGAGTTCGTCCGCTCCGGCAAGCCGGTCGCGGCGATCTGTCACGGGCCCTGGGCGCTGGTGGAAGCGGACGTGGCCCGCGGCCGCACGCTGACCTCGTATCCGAGTCTGCGGACCGACCTGCGCAATGCCGGGGCCACCGTGGTCGACCAGCAGGTGTGCCTCGACGGCAACCTCATCACCAGCCGGTCACCGAGGGATCTGCCAGCGTTCTGCCAGGCGATCACCGACCAGTTCGCCGACACACCGGCGCACACCTGAGAAGTCAGCTGCCGGCGGTGTCGGTGCGGCGCGCTCTGATGCTCAGCGCGGCCGCGGCGGCCAGCGCCAGCACACCCACCACGGTGATGGTGATGGTCCACGCCCGGCGGTCGCTGATCTCCTTGCTGCACAGCTGGGCGTAGTCGACGGCGTCGACCTGCTCGGAGTAGAAGGGCGGTGCCTCGGGTGCGGTCATCGTGTCGTCGGGTGCCTGCTCACGCGCGGTGGCCAGATCGGGCGACACCGCCGATCCGCACGACACCGTCGTCAGGCCCGGCGATACCGACACCGGCATGAGCAGTCCGACGATGCCGACGAGAACGGCGACCAGCCCGACTGCCAGTGCGCTTCGTCGAAGAATCATGCTGTTGCGCTACCCCGGACCGCAGCGGTGTACACCCGCCGGGCGGCCGCTATCTGGTCAGTCTGCTGAGGTAGCGGCGCACGCTGCGGGTCAGTGACCGCGGGACGTGGTCGGGGTCCATCGCGTCGTTCTCGGCCAGCAGGCTGGCCTCGTCGGCGATGGTCTCAGCGGTGAACTGCCGCAGTGTCCGGCCCTCACCCCGCAGCGATTCCACCGCCTGCAGGAACGACAGCCCGCCGTCCATCGCCCGCTCGAACTCCTCGGGCGCCACGCCGAGGTGTTCGCAGATCAACTGCCGGCGCATCCCGACGACGAGCCGGCGCACGGCCTCGGGTTCGGGCCCCACGCCGACCTCGATGGCCACATCGCATTCGCTGTCGAATCCCATCGACCTGTTGTTCAGATTCGACGATCCGATCCGCAGCAGCCGATCGTCGACGACCATCACCTTGGCATGGACGTAGATCGGTTTGCCGCCGTCGGTCTCCGGCCAGTACACCCCCAACCGTCCGTGCTCATCGGCCGCCCACAGCAGGTGCAGCATCCGGTGCCGCGCCCCGTCCATCGACTCCTGTTCCAGCCGGCTCTCCGAGCTGCGCGGCAGCACGATGACGATCTCCGGGCCGTCGGCGTCCCGCAGCCGGGCGGCCAGCGCCTCGACGATGACCCGCGAGGCCAGGTACTGGTTCTCCAGGTAGATGAGGTGCTGTGCGGCCGCGATGCCCGCCAGGTTCAGCGCCTCGATCTCGCGGACCTCCTGCCGCGCGCCGAGCTCGGGCATGGTGCGTGCGATGCCGACGTCGATCTGGCGCAGTGTCGGTTCGAGTGTGCGGGGCCACCCGACGTGCGCCGTCTCGATCACGGGCAGCGACCGTCCCACCGCGGTCCGCCAGCGCTCCCGGGCCAGATCGCCCAGTGCCCGGGCGGCTGCGCCGTCGACGGCCACCGCGACCTCGTGGCGCGGGCCGTACTCGCGGCGCAGGATCCGCCGCTTCTTGGTTTCGTGCAGGTGCTCGCTGGTGTCCCAGCGCTCCAGGGTGAAGTCGATCCCGCCGCACAGCGCGACCGAGTCGTCGATGACCAGGATCTTCTGGTGGTGCACGGCGCCGGTGGGGTGGGCGCCGTCGACGGCGAAGTGCAGTCGCTTGCTGCTCAGCCGGTTGACCAGCGCCACCGGGGTGATCCCGTACCAGAAGTCGTCGAGGGCCGGAAGCAGCCGCAGGTTGGACTTCAACAGGTGGATCTTCAGGTCGGGTCGCTTCAACAGCAGCCATTGCAGAAAAGCGCCCAGCCGGTTCGGCCCGGGCAGCGTCCGGTCGCCGCGTTCCAGCGCGATCCGGGTGTCGAAGTCCCACCCGACCAGCAGGATGCGGTGCCGGGCGCGCAGCATCGCTGCTTTGGCGTGCCGGAAGTAGTCGGCGCCGTCGACGATGCAGGCGAACTGGTCGGCGCGTTCGACGCGCCAGCAGGTCCGGTCGGGCTCCAGCAGGCTGGGGGCTGCCACAGCGCTGTGTCTACCACAATGGGGGCCCTTCGGCTTCGTCCGAACAACATCTATTTGCTATGCATAGTGGGTGTCCCGAACCCGCCCGATGACCACCGCGACCCCGGCCCCGCCGCGGTCGCGGGGTGCGCTCGGGCTGATGTTCGACCCGGTTTTCGGTGCGCTGTTCTGGGGCAAGATGTTCTCCGTCGTCGCGGTGTGGACCCACGGCATCGTCGCGGCGATCGTGATGTACGAGGCGACCGGCTCGGCGCTGATGGTGGGCCTGGTCGGGGTGGTGCAGTTCGCGCCACAGCTGATCCTGAGCCCGACGAGCGGCAAGTGGGCCGACACCGGGAACCCGGCCCGCCAGATCCTGCTGGGCCGGGTGCTGTGCGTGGCCGGATCCGCCTCGGCGGCCGGTTGGCTGTTCGCCCAGCCGGGCCTGCAGGGGATGTCGGCGGCGATTCCGGTGCTGTTGGGCACGCTGCTGGTCGGTTTCGGTTTCGTGGTGGGCGGGCCGGCGATGCAGTCGATCGTGCCCAACCTGATCCGTGACGGCGAGCTGTCCACGGCGATGGCACTGAACAGCATCCCGATGACGATCGGGCGCATCATCGGCCCGGCCGCCGGCGCCTACCTGGCCGCGCACCTCGGCGCGGCGTCGGCGTTCGCGGCCAGCGCGGGCCTGCACCTGATCTTCGCGGTGATGCTGATCGTGGTGCATTTCCCGGCCCCGCCGGCACGGCTCACCGGCACCGACTACCGGGTGCGCGTCGCGGTGCGTTACGTGCTGGCCGACCGGCCGCTGCTGCTGGCGCTGGTCGCGGTGGCCACTGTCGGGGTGGCCTCCGACTCCTCGATCACGCTGACTCCGTCGCTGGCCGACCAGCTCGGCGGCGGCGCGCCCCTGGTGGGCACGTTGTCGGCGCTGTTCGGCGTCGGTGCGGCGGCCGGGATGGCGGTGCTGGCGCTGATGCGGGGCCGGATGGCCGCCGCCCGGGTTTCGGCGATCGGGCTGATCGTCCTCGGCGCCGGATGCGCCGGGCTGGCCGGCGCCACGGTCGCCGCAGTGGCGATGGCCGGCTTCGTCGTCGCGGGTCTGGGCTTCGGCTGGGCCATGACCGGCCTGACGACGGTGGTGCAGGAACGCGCGCCCGAGGAGCTGCGTGGCCGCATCATGGCGTTGTGGCTGGTCGGGTTCCTCGGCTCCCGGCCGATCGCGGCCGCGGTGCTCGGTGGGGCGGCCGACACACTGGGGGTGTCGGCCGCGTTCGCGACCGCCGCGGCGCTGTGCATGGTGGCGGCTGTGGTGTGCCGTCCGGCCAAGCTCACCGGGCCGCTGCCGGTGCGCTGAGAGGGGAGTCCGATGGACGACACCCGGACCACGCGTCCGCCGCGCGAACTGGCCCTGGATCTGTACCGGGCGGGCGCGGTGCTGATCGTCGTGATCGGGCACTGGCTGCTGTCGGTGATGACCTACCGCAACGGCGAGTTCGGCCGGGACAACCCGCTGGTGCTGATGCCCTGGACGCAGTGGATCACCTGGTTCTTCCAGGTCGTTCCGGTGTTCTTCGCGGTGGCCGGCTACGCCAGCGCGGTGTCCTGGGCGCGCCGTGACGACGAGGCGGGCGCAAGCGACCAGACCTCCCGGCAGGACCGCATCCGCAAGCGGGTGGCCCGCACCCTGGGCCCGACCGCGGTGTACTCGCTGTTCGTCCTGGTCCTGATGGCCGGACTCATGCTGGTCGGGCTGGGCCCGGAGGTGCGCGATGTGGCCGGCTGGGCGGTCGCCATGCACCTGTGGTTTCTGGCCGTGTATCTCATGGTGGTCCTGCTGACGCCGTTCTCGCTGGCCGCGCACCGGCGCTGGGGGCTCGCCGTGCCCGCACTGCTCTGCCTCGGGGTCGTGGTGGTCGACGTGGTGAGCATCGGCACCGACCATCCCGAGATCCGGATGCTGAACTACCTGTTCTGCTGGGCGGCGATCTATCAGCTGGGGATCGCCTTCCACGGCGGGCTGCTGCGCCGCCGGACGCTGCTCACGATGGCCGCGGCAGGGGCGGCCGCGCTGCCGCTGCTGGTCACCTGGGGGCCGTATCCGGTCGCGATGATCGGCGTGCCCGGGGTGCGGGTGGAGAACAGCGCCCCGCCGTCGGTGGCCCTGCTCGCGCTGGCGCTGGTGCAGATCGGGGTGCTGTTCGCGATCGTGCCGGCGGTGAACCGGATGCTCGCGCGCGGAGCCTGGCCGCGGGTGCTGAAGGTGGCCAACAACAACGTGATGGCGCTGTACCTGTGGCACATGCTGCCGGTCATCATGGTCACGCCGATCGCGTATCCGACCGGGCTGCTGCCGCAACCGCCGCTGGGCTCGGGAGCGTGGTGGCTGGCCCGGCTGCAGTGGGAGATCGTGCTGATGGTGATCACCGTCGCGTTGCTGAGCCTGCTGTCCTGGCAGCGCCGGCTGTTCGCCGCACCGCTGCCGACGTTCGGGTTGCCGGTGTCCCGCCCGGTCGCCGAGGGCCTGCTGTATGTAGGCGCCGCGTCGTGCGCGCTGTCGCTGGGCCTCATCGCGGCGACCGGCTTCGCCCCGGACGGCCGCTTCCCGCTGACTCCGGTGTTGTTGTTCACGGTGGGTGCAGTGCTGGTTGCGGTGCGCCCACGCGTTCGGACTGCGGCGCCCTGACCCGATAGCGTCAGTCCCATGCCCCGGCCCGAACTCGAACGCCACCTGATCCGCTACAGCGGACGCGGCGACTTCAGCCCCGCACTCATCGACCGCGCGCTGGGCACCTGCCTGTACACGGTCGACGGGCGCGAACTGCTGGACTTCACCTCGGGGCAGATGAGCGCCATCCTCGGGCACAGCCATCCCGAGATCGTGGCGACGGTCGCCGGGCAGGTCGCCCGGCTGGACCACCTCTACAGCGGGTTCCTCAGTTCTCCGGTGGTCGAGCTGGCCGAACGGTTGACCGCGACACTGCCCGCGCAGCTGGACAAGGTGATGCTGCTGTCCACCGGCGCCGAGGCCAACGAGGCAGCGGTGCGGATGGCCAAGCTGGTGACGGGCAAGCATGAGATCGTCTCGTTCGCCCGCTCCTGGCACGGGATGACCCAAGCCGCCGCCAACGCCACCTACAGCGCCGGACGCAGGGGCTACGGCCCGGCCGCGCCGGGCAACTTCGCGCTGCCGGTACCGCACCGCTTCCGCCCCGACATCGTCGACTCCGACGGCGAGCTCGACTGGCGGCGCCAGCTGGATCTGGGTTTCGACCTCATCGACGCCCAGTCGGTGGGAAGCCTGGCGGCGTGCATCATCGAACCCGTTCTCAGTTCGGGCGGCATCATCGATCTGCCGCCGGGCTACCTGCCGGCGCTGGCCCGAAAATGTGCCGAACGCGACATGCTGCTGATCCTCGACGAGGCACAGACCGGGTTGTGCCGCACCGGCGACTGGTACGCGTTCGAGCATGACGGCGTCGTCCCGGACATCCTGACGCTGTCCAAGACCCTCGGCGCCGGCCTGCCACTGGCCGCGGTGATCACCAGCTCCGACATCGAAGCATGGGCCCACGAACGCGAGTTCCTCTTCTTCACAACACATGTCAACGACCCGCTGCCGGCGGCGGTCGGGCTGACGGTGCTCGAGGTGCTGGCACGCGACGGTCTCGATGCCCGCGCGCGCGAGCTCGGGCACCGGCTGCGTGCCGGGCTCGACGCGCTGGCCGGCCGGCATGCTGTCGTCGCCGATGTGCGGGGC